>NZ_JBQCTZ010000134.1:0-9469 GCF_051963715.1 Neisseria sp. P0001.S005
CAAGTCAAAGTCGGCATATCATTATCAGGCATTCTACCAAACTATCGAAATTTTGACTAAAATTTTCCCTAATTTCCCTACTTTATACTACAAGCCCGACCATGAAAATCATCCCCATCTCAAATAACACCAACACAAACAACGAATTACCGGAATTTGACCGTGAATTGATTGCCAGTTTGCCATCAAGCGGTCCCCGTTATACATCCTATCCGACTGCCGACCGCTTCCATGAAGGCTTTAAAGAAGCCGAATATATCCAAGCTTTAAGCCTGCGTAACATGGGTGCGCTCAATAAACCCCTTTCGCTCTACATCCATATCCCCTTCTGCAATACCATCTGCTACTACTGCGGCTGTAACAAAATCATTACCAAAGACAAAAGCCGTGCCGATGCCTATATCCAGTATCTGGAAAAAGAAATGGAATTGCTGGCACCGCATTTGGGCGGAAGACACCAGCTTGCGCAGCTCCACTTTGGCGGCGGTACGCCCACATTCCTGAGCGACGACCAACTCGAACGCGTCTTCGACATGATTCGTAAATACTTCCAACTGATTCCCAACGGCGAATACTCCATCGAAATCGACCCGCGCAAAGTCAGCCGCGAAACCGTCCTCAAACTGGGCAAACTCGGTTTCAACCGCATGAGTGTCGGTATTCAAGACTTTGACCCTAAAGTGCAGGAAGCCGTCAATCGCATTCAAAGCTACGAAGAAACCAAAGAAGTGATTAATGCCGCGCGTGAAGCCGGGTTTAAATCGGTCAGCGTCGATTTGATTTACGGCCTGCCGCACCAAAACACCGAAAGCATCAAAACCACCATCGATACGGTCTTATCCCTCGATCCCGACCGCCTTGCCCTCTACCACTACGCCCACCTGCCACATATCTTCAAACCGCAACGCCGTATCGACACCAATGTTGTCCCCGGCAGCGAAGAAAAACTCGATATGCTGCAATATTGCGTCCAAACCCTGACCGAACGCGGCTACGTTTTCATCGGCATGGACCACTTTGCCAAACCTGACGACGAGCTCTCCATCGCCCTCAAAGAAGGTTTCCTGCAACGAAATTTCCAAGGCTACTCGACCTATGCCGACTGCGACTTGGTGGCGATCGGCGTGTCCTCTATCGGCAAAATCGGCAGCACCTACTCCCAAAACGAGCGCGACATCGATGCCTATTACGCCGCACTCGATGCCGGACATCTGCCGATTATGCGCGGCTACCAGCTCAATCAAGACGACATCCTGCGCCGCAACATCATTCAGGATTTGATGTGCCGTTTCTCGCTTGATTATCAAATTTATGAAAGCGTGTTCGGCATTCCGTTTAGCCGCTATTTTGCAGCCGAACTGGAAGATATGAAGCAACTGGAAACCCTCGGCCTGGTCCGTCTCAAGCCGCACAGCCTGACCGTGACGCCGAAGGGTCGTTTCCTGATCCGCAACATCGCCATGGTATTCGACTACCATTTGCGCCATAAAGAAACCAAAGCCAAATACTCGCAAACTGTGTAAACAGGAATGGACAAGGTCGTCTGAAAATTTTCAGACGACCTTTGTTTTTATTTTCAATACTTTCGGGTAACATAAAACCATATTTTCCGCTTTATCAGGATTCAAAGTTAATTTGTATAGGCGCGTATCCTATGATTACCGAACAGCAAAACGATATCCTCAGCATCAATCAAGTGCAGCTTCTCCTTGCTGAAAAACGCACGGCACTTGCTATCATGCGTACGGGCATTGCCGTTTTCGCACTCCCTTTGTCTATTTTCAGTGCGCTGATTGCGACATCGAAATGGTACGAAGCCGTTGATGTTTGGCCCTTGCTCGCACTAGTCAGTCTGATGAACATCAGTTTGATTATTTTCTCGGTCTATCTGATTACCCGCTCGCTCCGTAGAATGCACCAATACGACCGAATGATTGCCGATATCAAATACAACAATCAGTCTTTGCGTAAACTGATTAAGTCATAAAATGCAGATCGTTGGGGCTGAAATAGGTCGTCTGAAAATCAAAATATAGAGGAACTCCAGATTTGTATTAAAACATGATTCTGCCAAACATACCTTAATTGATCTTGGAGACCTTACTGTACACTTTGCTCCCCCTATTTGAATCGATACGATACCATTGCAGTAATTGGGATATAAAATGAACAACTCAATTGGATACTTGGTAGGAATCCTACCGGATAGACCTGTCGTGTTTAGACGAAAGCGAAAGCAGTCTGAAATTTTGGTTTGGCCGGTCTCTTATCTCAAACGCTTTTAAAATATGGAACAACCCGATTTTTTCCCCATCCCCAGTCCCTGTATAGGTGTCTGCGAAGCCAATGCCAAAGGTTATTGCAAAGGCTGCCTGCGCAGCCGGGAAGAGCGCTTGTACTGGCTCCAGATGACCGACAGCCAAAAACATCAAGTCATGCACCTTCTATCCCTCAGGAAGGCCAAAATCCGCAACCGCAAAATGGAAAAACCCGAAACGGGCGAACATCCGGTTCAAAACCTGCTCGATTTCTAAATCGCCCTTGCCTACCGCACACCACAATAAGGAAAAACATGAAAAAACTGCTTGCCTGCCTGCTTGTGCCATTGACCGCCCTTGTCTTGGGTGCCTGCCAACCTAATGCAACTTCAACCGACAACAAACCTGCCGAACTTAACTGGCAGCAGCCTAAACTGACCAGCAATGTTTGGAAAATCAGCAAAGAAGGCCAACCCGATTCCTATCTGCTCGGCACCATCCACATGGGGCAAACCAATCAAACCTTGTCTTCCGATGCAGTCAAACTATTGCAATCCACCGACCAATTGACCACAGAAGTTGACCCACTGCCGGACAGCAGTCCGGAAACGAAAAAAATGTATCAAAAATACTTCAAGGAAGTCATGAGTACCGAACCGCTCAGCCTCAAGCTTGGCAAAGCAGATTTCCGTCTTTTACAAGAAATCTATTCACAAAATGAAGAAAGCCGACCCATCGCCCAAATTGCCGACAAACTCCATCCATGGGCGGCATTCATTTTTGCCGGCAGTACATTTCCCAAAGGGTATAGCTCAGAAACCGGTGCAGATATGTTGCTGATCAACGCGGCCGCCGACATCAATAAGCCGCGTGGTTCATTAGAAAGCTTGGACGATGTTACCGCGATCTTCAAAGCCCAGCCTGAAGAAACCATGCTCAACTTTCTGAAAGCCAGTATTAAAACCAATAAAGAAGAAACCGAAGATATCAAAAAACTCCATCAAGCCTATTCAGACGGCCGCTTTGAAGAACTCATCCCACTTTTGGAAGAAACCGAACAGCGCACCCTCAAACTTGTTGATACCAAATACGCCAAAGCCATGTCCAATTGGCTGAAAAACGACCTCCTGATCCGCCGCAACTTGGCATGGCTGCCTGAAATCCGCAAGCAATCCGCCAAACAAAGCACCCTCTTTGCCGTCGGTATTGCCCATTTACCCAGCAAAAAAGGCTTAATCGAACTATTGCGTCAAGAAGGCTATCAAGTAACGCCCGAACCCAAAGTCCTGATTTGGTAATAAACCCCAATCAAACGACAAGGCCGTCTGAAAGTCTTTCTTTCAGACGGCCTTTATTTAATCTCTATTAAATGAAGCAGTAAGCAATGTTGAGCGTAACAATCAATCGCCTAATGCCGCTACCATCACCGCTTTAATCGTATGCATCCGGTTTTCTGCCTGATCAAACACAATGCTGGCTTCGCTTTCAAAGACTTCTTCCGTTACTTCCACACCATTCAGGCCGAATGTCTCATAAATCCATTCGCCGACCTTGGTTTCGCGATTATGGAAAGCAGGCAGGCAATGCATAAACTTGACTTGCGGATTTTCCGCCACCGCCATCAATTCGGGGGTAACGCGGTAATCTTTCAGCAAATCGATACGCTCTTGCCAAGCCTCTTTAGGCTCGCCCATGCTGACCCACACATCGGTATGGATAAAATCCACGCCTTTCACGGCTTTCTGCGCATTCTCCGTCAACAGAATCCGTCCGCCGGTCTCTTTGGCAACAGCCTGCACCGTTTCGATAATGTTTTCAGACGGCCACAAACTTTTCGGTGCACCGATACGCACGTCCATGCCTAGTTTCGCAGCCAACACCAGCAACGAATTGGCCATGTTGTAACGCGCATCGCCTACATAGGCAAACGCAATTTGGTTCAAAGGCTTGTCGCTATGTTCGCGCATCGTTAGCGCATCGGCGAGCATTTGGGTCGGGTGGAACTCGTTGGTCAAACCATTGAACACAGGCACGCCTGCATACTTGGCCAGCTCTTCCACCACATCCTGCCCAAAACCGCGATACTCGATACCGTCAAACATCCGTCCTAAAACACGCGCGGTATCCTTAATGCTTTCCTTATGTCCGATTTGACTGGCAGAAGGCTCCAGATAAGTTACCCCTGCACCTTGGTCGCGTGCAGCCACCTCAAACGCGCAACGGGTGCGGGTCGATGTTTTCTCGAAAATCAGGGCGATGTTTTTTCCTTTCATCTGCTGCACCTCGCGCCCTGCTTTTTTAGCGGCCTTCAATTCGGCGGCAAGGTCGAGATATGAAGTAATTTCTTCCGGCGTAAAATCCAAAAGTTTTAAAAAATGGCGGTTTTTCAGGCTCATGTCTTATTTCTCTTTTTCTAGCGTGGGCGTTACCCAACATTTTTCTCCATGCAGATTTTTCCGGGCTTCCCTGACCTTCTGCTACTCAATTTTTTAACGCGCGAAGCCTGCCCGAAGCGCGGCCCCTTATCCTCTATCAAAACTCAGAACAAGGCCGTCTGAACTTCGCCTCGCTCCAAGGCAAGCAACGACTGTTTGCGGTTCAAGCCGCCTGCGTAGCCGGTCAGTTTACCGTCGCTGCCAATAACGCGGTGGCAGGGAATCAGGATAGACACCTTATTCTGTCCGTTTGCAGCGGCAACAGCACGAATGGCTTTGGGATTACCCAACTGCTGCGCCTGCTCCTTGTAGCTGCGCGTTTCACCGTAAGGAATGGTCAGCAGCGCGTTCCACACCTGCTGCTGAAAAGCTGTACCTATCGTTTCCAAAGGCGTCGCAAAAACTTTCAGACGGCCTTGAAAGTATAAATCCAATTCTTGGCGCAAAAGTTGCGTTTGCTCATTTTCTTGGAAAATAAACTGCCCATGTAAAGCTTTTTGGACAGCCATGATTTCCTGTTCCATATGTTTCTGCCCGACAAATTCCAGCAGACACAAACCCTTGCTACCAAACACCGCCAACATCTCGCCCAAGGACGTAGCAACCGCGGCAACAGTCAGTTCGTTTGGACTATCTGGATAACGTGTTTCCAACAGCCGGATAGCTCGGCGGATACGGACATATTCCTCAGGCGTACAACCGATACAGTCAATAAAATCCTGCTCAAACTGTTTGGCTTCGTGTTCCGTAAACCGCTCATGCAGCAGGGCTTCGAGGTCGGCGGGAAAGTAGGTTTCCAACTGCTCTCGGATTTCATTCCACTTTGATGGAAGCGCATCTAAAGAAGGCAGAGTAATCATATTTTGCCTTGTCCAATTATCGATAACTTAAGAGAAAACAAAAAGAGCAAAAGAATCGGCTCTATCGTTTTTCAAAGCCTATGGGCTTTTTTCACTTCAACAATCGCGTCAACATACCTTCATACACTGCCGACAGCTTCGGAATATCGTCCAAGCGCACGTTTTCGTTGATTTGGTGGATGGTCGCGTTGGACGGGCCTAATTCGATAAGTTCTTTCGCAATGGCTTTGATGAAGCGTCCGTCCGAAGTACCGCCGGTGGTGGACAATTCGGCCTCAATGCCACAAATCTCGGCAATGGCTTCGCGTGCCACATCGGTCAGTTTTCCGGCCTGAGTCAAGAAAGGTTGGCCTGAGCAAGACCACTGCAAATCATATTGCACGCCGTGTTTGTCCAAAATGGAGTGGACGCGTTGTTTCAGCCCTTCTTCGGTGGACTCGGTAGAGAAACGGAAATTGAATTTGACGTTCAGCTCGCCCGGAATCACGTTGGTCGCGCCTGTGCCGCCGTTGATATTGGAAATTTGGAAACTGGTCGGGGGGAAGTATTCGTTGCCCTCATCCCAGACTTCTTGTGTCAGCTCCAACAAGGCCGGGGCAAAAGTATGCATGGGATTGATTGCCAAATGCGGATAGGCAATATGGCCTTGCTTGCCTTTGACGGTCAGGTTACCCGACAGTGAGCCGCGGCGGCCGTTTTTCAACATATCGCCCAATTTATCCACGGCAGTCGGTTCTCCGACGATACAGTAATCAATCAACTCGCCGCGCGCTTTCAACACATCGACGACTTTGGTCGTGCCGTCCAGCGCATCGCCCTCTTCGTCCGAAGTAATCAGGAGCGCAATGCTGCCTTGATGATCGGGATTTTCGGCAACGAAGCGTTCGCAGGCGGTAACGAAACAGGCAATGCTGGTTTTCATATCCGCCGCGCCGCGGCCATACAGACGGCCTTCACGCTCGGTCGGTTCAAACGGTGGCGAATCCCATTTTTCAACAGGGCCTGTCGGCACGACGTCGGTATGTCCGGCAAAGCAGAACACCGGAGCCTGAGTACCGCGTCGCAACCAAACATTTTTGGTGTCGCCAAAATGAAGCTCTTCGACGGCAAAACCGATTTTTTGCAGACGTTCGGCCAGTAGTTGTTGGCAGTTTTGGTCATCCGGCGTAACGGACGGGCGGGAAATCAGCTCTTTGGCAAGCTCTAAGGATTGGGTTTCGGTCATATTTGTTCACTTTGAGAAACAGGCCGTCTGAAACGTTCTGAATGTGATTTTCAGACGGCCTTGAGTTTATTTGAAGATACTGAATAGGCAGTCTGCCTTTCGGTATTCTGAGTTATTTTCCATGACAAGCTTCGTAAAGCGGCAGTAAGTCTTCCACTGTTTCCGCTATCCATTTCACGACATCCTGCTTGCCCAAATCATCACGTTCGATGTGTTTCCCGATACAGAAGAAATCTTTGTCGTCTCGAAGCTTTCTATCGCCGTCGCTTTGTTGGGCGACGATACGATAATCGTCATATTCGCTTTCCGCACCGTGCCACATATCGAATGAAGCGTATTTTTCAGTATCAAAATTATCCAGCCAGCGGTTGTAATCAGGCAACGCAATGGGGGAAACATCGGCTTTATAGCAATGCCAATCCAAGCTGACACTCAAACGGCGGCGATTTAGCAAAATCGATAAAATCGCTGCGGAATTTTTATATTGTTCGTATTTGAAATAAGCAAAGAAATGAGCGCGTACCTGCCAGCCGTTACACCAGCGTTCGATATGCGGCGGCGCAAACGGCGCACCCAATTCGGCGGCAACCTGCTGGATCAGCTGCTGCCATACCTGCCAGTTTTCTTTATAGTCTGCCTTGATTTGCGGAATGCTTTCAGGCTGGTATTTTTTTAGCTGGGAAAACTGGAAAAAAGGGATATTGAACAAATCGCAACTTTTTGGGGTCAGCATAGTGTATTCCTTGAGACGATTGTTTCAGACGGCCTTATTTGCGGCGGCGTGCGGCCATAATTTCGCCGATTTCGGTCAATTTTTCTTTGGGGATAAAGGTTTTGCCCATATCAAACAGTGGCTCTTCAATTGCCAGATGAACATCATATCCTGCGACAAAACGTTTGAATGCTTCGGCATTAGGGATATAGGCATTGTCCGCTTCAAGCTTGGCAAATTCAGCCGCTACGCCGTCCCAGTTGCTATGCAGGCTAATATGTTGGCGCAACAGCTCGTCAACGCTTTCTTGAGCTTGCGGCGCATATTGCAACAAAAGCGGAAAGAAGTTTTCTTCTTCATCTTCATGGTGCAACGGCGCGGCAACGTTGAAATACTGGGCAATTTGGCGGATGGTTTGCAAAACAACCTGATTGCAGCCGTTTTCGGCGATATAGTCCGACAACATGGCAACCTGATTGCAGAAACGGCGCACTTTGCCGTGGCAGGCGTACAGCATTTCAATAGGTTCGGCAAAAGTAACGCTTTTGGTTTCAAACGGATTCATAGGATTTATTCTTAAATTAATGTTTCCAGATTATAACAAAACAGCCTGCGCAAGGCAGGCTGTCTGTTTTCGAGCTTTAGGCGGATTAGTCAACCAAAGTAACTTTACCGTTCATCAAAGCGCCGTGACCTGGGAAGGTGCAAGCGAATTTGTATTCGCCGTCAGCCAGTTTGGCTGGATCCAGAGTCAAAGAAGATTCTTCGCCGCCACCGATCAGTTTGGTGTGGGCAACAACGCGTGCATCATCAGGTTTAACGTAGTCAGTGTCAGCTGCGCCAACGCCATCTTTGAAAATACCGTCCATGTCTTCAGCTTTACCGATGACAATGTTGTGACCCATGCTGGTTTTAGGTTGGGTACCGGTGTGTTTCAGGGTGATGGTGAATTCTTTACAAGCTTTGCTTACTTGGATTTCTTTAGTGTTGAACTGCATAGCGTCGTTGGCTTCAACAGTAGTCGCGCAGTTGCCGGCAGCAGGAGCAGCGGCAGCGTCGGCCGGAGCGGCTTCAGAAGCAGGAGCTGCATCAGCAGGTGCAGTAGTTTCTGCGGGGGCAGCTTCGGAAGCGGCAGAAGCAGCAGGGGCTTCTGCAGGTTTTGCAGCTTCTTGAGAGCATGCAGCTAAGCCGATAACGGCAGCGGAAATTAGAGCCAGATAAGCTTTCATTGATGTATCTCCTAATGATGAGAGTTTTGTTAAGTTCTATTAACAGCACTACACGAATATATTAATAAAAGGCAAACGCCAAACTAAAATTTATCCGCATAGCGTGATGTGAAATTCAGGCGTTATTTTGCTACAAACTTCACACGAAATCAAAGTTTCAAGCCAAGTTTACATCAGTTTACCTAAAAGAAAACAGATACTTTCTAGGTCGTATTTCTTTAGTATTAGATGCTATCAGCCGAACGATATAAGTTTTAACATTTATTAACTGTAATCTCATCTAACATAATTTTAACGGCTATGCTTGCGTACCAATTCTGCCAATGCCGCCGCCAATTCGGGATGCTTGCCTTCCAATTTAGCTGCCGCCTCATCGAAACTGTCTAAAGCTGCCTCGCTCAATCGCAAACTATTGGTTTTCGGTTGAGTCGGAGGCTTGGGAACTACCCTGACCACCACTTCCCTGACGCCTGCATGCAATGTTTGCAATTTGGGCAACATGGCAGGCAGGATCATTTTCAAACGCGAAGCAGCCATATTATTGGCGGCAAGCAAGACCAATCTTCCGTCTTCTACGCAGGCTGTCTGAAAATGCGGATGCAGGTTGGCCGGCAAAACCGTTTTGATTTTTGCATCCAATTTCCGCCATTGTTGCGATTGTTGCAACAAGCCTGCCAATAAATGATCGCGCTTGCCTAATTGTGCTAAATCCATATGTTTCAGACGGCCTCTCAGTAAATTAACCAAACA
>NZ_JBQCTZ010000135.1:0-9384 GCF_051963715.1 Neisseria sp. P0001.S005
TGAGAATGGTTTATGTATCACGGCGAGAGATTTAATGCGTACAGCCATTTGGCCGGTTTCTTGTTGGCAGTGGCGGCCTTGGTGCTGATGCTGGTGAAAGCGGTGGAATCGGCGGACGGCTATCGGATTGCCGGTGCACTAACTTACGGAGTCTGCCTGCTGCTCCTGTATTTGGGCTCAACCTTATACCACAGTATTCCGCAGCCGAAGGCCAAGGCGATTTTGCAAAAGGTCGATCATTGCATGATTTATCTTTTGATTGCAGGCAGCTATACGCCGTTTACGCTGATTACCCTGCAGGGCGGTTGGGGCTGGTCGCTTTTCGGTGTGTCGTGGGGGCTGGCTTTGCTGGGCATTGTTCAGGAGTTGACGATCGGGCGCAAAAGCGAGAAGCGGTTGCTGTCGATGGTGATTTATGTGTTGATGGGCTGGCTGATTGTGGTGGCGGTATGGCCTCTGATACAGTCGCTTTCGGCCGGCGGGTTGTTTTGGCTGGTGTTGGGCGGCGTATTGTATAGCGTGGGGATTTATTGGTTTATCAACGATACGAAAATCCGCCATGGCCACGGTATCTGGCACTTGTTTGTCTTGGCAGGCAGTTTGACGCAATTTATCAGCATTTATTTTTATGTGTTGTAGTTTCAGACGGCCTGAAATAAAAAACCTCTCAGTTTGACTGAGAGGTTTTTGTTTGTCGTTAACCTGGATTTTTGTCGTGAAATTCGTGGAATTCATAATTGTAGGTCAACTCTTTGCCGGCTTTGGTTTGCGCCAGATAATCGTCGTAAACCGCACGGATTTCCTTACGCAGCAGGAAGAGGGCGATTAAGTTCGGCAAGACCATAAAGCCGTTGAACATATCGGACATGCT
Source organism: Neisseria sp. P0001.S005 (assembly GCF_051963715.1). Lineage (NCBI taxonomy): Bacteria > Pseudomonadati > Pseudomonadota > Betaproteobacteria > Neisseriales > Neisseriaceae > Neisseria > Neisseria sp. P0001.S005. Next base: position 872 of record NZ_JBQCTZ010000135.1, read on the forward strand.
CCAAACCAAATCCACTTTACCCAATGTACCCAATACGATGGCCACCAAAACCAGTGCGCGGTAGATGCCCAAGTGTTTGCCGCGGAACAGGAAGCGGATATTGGATTCGCCGAAGTAGTACCAGCCGATGATGGTGGTAAAGGCGAAGAAGGTCAGACAGACGGCGAGCAGTTGCGAACCGAAACCCGGGAAGGCTTTGTTAAACGCCAGTTGGGTAACCGCAGCGCCGGTTTCGCCGGACAGGTTGGCGTCGGTCAGCAGGATAATCAGCGCGGTTGCCGTGCAAACCATCAGCGTGTCGATAAAAATACCGATAAACGCGGCCATACCTTGTTGTACAGGGTGTTTGACGTTGGCGGTCGCATGAGCGTGCGGGGTCGAACCCATACCGGCTTCATTGGAAAATAGGCCGCGTGCCACACCGAAGCGGACTGCTTCGCGCATACCGATACCGGCCGCACCACCCAATACCGCTTCAGGATTGAAGGCGGCGACAAAAATATTGTGGAACATCGGAATGATGTGGTCGGAGAATTTGAACAAAATAATCACGGCACACAAGATGTAAATCACAGCCATAAACGGCACGACAAATTGCGCGATACCGGCAATGCGGTTGATGCCGCCGATGATAATCAGGCCGGCGAATACCGCCAAAGCAATGCCGACAGCCATCGGAGGAATATCGAAAGCCAAATTTATGGCCGAGGCGATAGAGTTGGATTGGGTCGCGTTACCGATGAAACCCAGCGCGATAATCAAGGCGATAGAGAAAAAGCCGGACAGGAAACGCGCCGCGCCACGGCCGATTTTCGGAGTCAGGCCGTGCGTGATGTAAAACGCAGGGCCGCCGATGTATTTGCCGTGGCTGACCACGCGGTATTTTTGCGCCAAAACGGCTTCTGCAAAAATGGTAGACATACCCAAAATGGCAGACAGCCACATCCAAAAAATGGCACCCGGGCCGCCGGCAGTAATCGCAGTGGCGACACCGGCAACGTTACCGGTACCGATTTGCGCGGAAATTGCCACGGCAAGCGCTTGAAATTGAGACAGGGATTTGCCTTCGTGGTCTTTGTCTTTTTTGCTGAACAAGCCGCCGAAAACGGATTTGAAACCCGTCCCCAATTTGGTTATTTGCGGCGCGCCCAAGTACAGGGTAAAAAACAGGCCGATGCCGATTAAGGCATAAATCAGCAGGTAGTCCCAAAGAACCTGATTGACTGCACCCACCAGAGCAGACAATATTTCTTCCATAATAAAACCTTTAATAAAAACAATAAAAATAAAATGATACGGGCAACTACTCCCGTTCATTTTCGCGGTTGGCAACAAGGGCGAGCAGGCCGTTTTGCCGTTTAATACCGGTTAAGTTGTTAACAATCCTGACCGATTTTGTCATCATACCGTAAACCTTCGTGAATTAAAACGAAAACTGACAAAGGGTTGCCGAAAATGTGCTTCTTTATTTAAAAAAGGTTTCTTTGTTTTCAGACGGCCTGTTTTTGCAAATATTCGGGCCGTCTGAATATTTTGGCTAAAGGCAACTTATGATAAAATGCACGCCTTACAAATGAAGCAAATTCCGCCTCAACGCGTGAAAAAACGAAAGGAATCAATATGGCAGGCCATAGTAAGTGGGCAAATATCCAACACAAAAAAGCCCGACAAGATGCCAAACGCGGCAAAATCTTCACCCGTCTGATTAAAGAAATTACCGTTGCTGCCCGTATGGGCGGCGGCGACCCCGGCGCAAACCCGCGCCTGCGCCTGGCTTTGGAAAAAGCAGCTGAAAACAATATGCCTAAAGACAACGTGCAACGTGCCATCGATAAAGGTACGGGCAATCTGGAAGGCGTGGAATACATCGAGTTGCGTTACGAAGGCTACGGCATCGGCGGTGCGGCTTTGATGGTGGACTGTCTGACCGACAACAAAACCCGTACCGTTGCCGATGTGCGCCATGCGTTCACTAAAAACGGCGGTAACTTGGGTACCGACGGTTGCGTAGCGTTCAACTTCGTTCATCAAGGCTATTTGGTGTTTGAACCGGGCGTTGACGAAGATGCGCTGATGGAAGCGGCTTTGGAAGCCGGTGCGGAAGACGTCATCACCAACGACGACGGTTCCATCGAAGTGATTACCGCGCCAAACGATTGGGCTGGTGTGAAATCGGCTTTGGAGGCGGCAGGTTATAAATCTGTTGACGGCGACGTTACCATGCGCGCCCAAAACGAAACCGAGTTAAGCGGCGAAGATGCGGTTAAGATGCAAAAACTGATTGACGCATTGGAAGATTTGGACGACGTACAAGACGTTTATACTTCTGCCGTGTTAAATCTGGACTAAGAGTTTAAAGAACAAAAGGCCGAGACCTTTGCAAAATTCCCCAAAATCCCCTAAATTCCCACCAAGACATTTAGGGGATTTCTCATGATCACCTTCTTCCAGTAAACCGCCCAAGCCATGATTGCCAAACACATCGACCGCTTCCCACTATTGAAGTTGGATCAGGTGATTGATTGGCAACCGATCGAACAGTACCTGAATCGTCAAAGAACCCGTTATCTTAGAGACCACCGCGGCCGTCCCGCCTATCCACTGCTATCCATGTTCAAAGCCGTCCTGCTCGAACAATGGCACAGCCTCTCCGATCCCTAACTCGAACACAGCCTCATCACCCGCATCGATTTCAACCTGTTTTGCTGTTTTGACGAACTGAGCATCCCCGATTACAGCACCTTATGCCGCTACCGCAACCGGCGGCGCAAGACGACACCCTGTCCGAATTGCTGGAACTGATTAACCGCCAACTGACTGAAAAAGGTTTAAAAGTAGAGAAAGCATCCGCCGCCGCCGTTGACACCACCATTATTCAGACCGCCGGCAGCAAACAGCGTCAGGCCATAGAAGTCGATGACGAAGGACAAGTCAACGGCCAAACCACACCGAGCAAAGATGAAGATGCCCGTTGGACAAAGAAAAACGGCCTCTACAAACTCGGTTACAAACAACATACCCGTACCGATGCGGAAGGTTGGTTGGGACATGAAGTTACCCACCTGACCGTATGCGAATACCTCAAACCATTGTTTGCAGACGGCATCGATACGCTGGTGTTGGGCTGCACGCACTTTCCCTTGCTCAAGCCCTTAATCGGTAGGGAGGCGGGTAATGTCGCGTTGGTTGATTCTGCAATTACGATGGCTGAAGAAACAGCACGCGTCCTTGCGCAGGAGGGATTACTCAATACTGACAACAATAATCCCGACTATCGTTTTTATGTCAGCGATATTCCTTTGAAATTCAGAATAATAGGCGAACGTTTTCTGGGTAGGACGATGGAGCAGATTGAAATGGTGTCTTTGGGTTAGGCAAAGTTTGCTCAAACACCCGCATATCTGGAGTAAGGATGTGCGGGTGTTTTTTGTGAAGGTACGTCAGAAAATGTTTGCAAATTACATTTTAAGTTAATAAAATATAAACTATTATCATTTTTAAAAAAGTTGATATGAAAAATTCACTTATTGCCCAAGCAGCCGGTATCCTGCCTGTGCTGCTGCTTTCTGCCTGCGCGGGCGGCGGCAGTTTCGATTTGGACAGCGTGGAAACGAAACAGCACAACCCGCAGTCCGAAGCACCGAAATACCAAGACGAACAGACTGAAAAACCGGCAAAACCCGATGAAGCGCAGGCGGCGGAAAACGACCGTCCGGCTTACGGTTTTGCAGCCAAAATACCGCGCCGTAATGTCCATTTCAACGTGAAACAGGGGCATCAGCCGCTGTCGGATGCGGATTGGGTGAAATTGGCGGCGGGTAAGCCGGATGAGTTTCCCCAAAAGAATGAGATTTTTACGATGGATAAGGGTACGCTGAACGAATCCATCACAACGGGCGACGGCAAAAGCCGTGTGGAAGGATACACGAATTTCCAATATGTCCGCTCGGGCTATATCTACCGCAACGGTGCCAATAAAATCGATCCCAAAAACAATATCGCCCTTTTCGGTCCGGACGGCTACCTTTTCTACAAAGGCAGCAATCCTTCCCAAGCTCTGCCGACGGGCAAGGCGATTTACAAAGGTACTTGGGATTATGTAACCGATGCCAAGGAAAAACAGAAGTTTCCCCAGTTGGGTAGTCCGCCAGCGGGAGATAGGTACGGGGCTTTGTCTGCCGAGGAAGCGGATGTGTTGCGCAATGAAAGCGAGGCACCGAAAGGTCAGACCGATTTCGGGCTGACCAGCGAGTTTGAGGTGGATTTCGCCGCCAAGACCATGACCGGCGCGCTCTACCGCAATAACCGGATTACCCATAACGAAACCGAAAATAAAGACAAGCGGATCAAGCGATATGATATTAAGGCGGATCTTCACGGAAACCGCTTCAAAGGTAAGGCATTGGCCGCAGATAAAGATACTGGAAACGGTCATCCCTTCGTTTCTGATTCTGATAGTCTGGAAGGTGGTTTCTACGGGCCTCAGGGCGATGAGTTGGGCGGCAAGTTTTTGGCAAACGATAAGAAAGTGCTTGCCGTATTCAGCGCGAAACAGAAAGACGGTGCAGAAAAACCATTGGCTGAAACCTTTATGGACGCTTACCGCATCGGTGCGGATTTTGTGAAAAAACAGATTGACAGCTTCGGCAACGTGGCCAAACTGCTGATTGACGGCGTAGAGCTTGCGCTTGTGCCGTCCGAAGGCACTCAGACGGCATTCCAGCATGTATTTGAGAAAGACGGTGTGAAGGTGTTGGTATGCTGCTCCAATTTGGATTACCTGCATTTCGGGGTGTTGGAACACGGCGGTTCGCACGATATGTTCCTGCAGGGCAGCCGTACGCCGGTTTCCGATATGCCTGTAACGGCGGGAGAGGCGGTATATCGCGGTACATGGTCGGGTACTATTGTTAATGGTACGAGCTGGAGTGCCGAACCTTCCAATAAGGAAGGCGGTAACCGGGCGGAGTTTAAAGTTAATTTTGCCGAGAAAACCCTCAAAGGTATGCTGACGGCGAAAGACCGCATTGCCCCCGTATTCACCATCACTGCCACGATTCAGGGCAATGGTTTTTCAGGTGTGGCGAAAACCGGTGAAAACGGCTTTGCATTAGATCCGAAAAATACCATCGATCCGAAACGGACGAATATCCGTGCAGATGTGTCCGGCGGCTTCTACGGCAAAAACGCCATTGAGATGGGCGGATCGTTCTCCGGAAATACATTGGAGGGAGAAAGCGGCAAGGCGGCAGTGGTATTCGGTACGAAACGCCAACAGCTTGTCCGGTAAACTGGGCTGCCGGTTGACAGAGGAAAGTTCTTCAGACGGCATATCGGCTTTAAATGCCGTCTGAAGGCAGTAAGTAGAGAAATGATATGAAACAGCAACATTTGTTCCGATTAAATATTTTATGCCTGTCGCTGATGACTGCGCTGCCTGCTTATGCGGATGTTTTACCGTCCGGACAAGTGATGGAAAAGCAGCTCGATACCGTGCAGGTCAATGCGAAAAAACAGAAAACCCGCCGTGATAACGAAGTAACCGGGCTGGGCAAGCTGGTCAAATCTTCCGAGACACTAAGTAAAGAACAGGTTTTGAATATCCGAGACCTGACCCGTTACGATCCGGGTATTGCCGTGGTCGAACAGGGTCGGGGCGCAAGTTCCGGCTATTCAATACGCGGCATGGATAAAAACCGTGTTTCCTTAACGGTAGACGGCGTTTCGCAAATACAGTCCTACACCGCACAGGCGGCATTGGGTGGGACGAGGACGGCGGGCAGCAGCGGCGCAATCAATGAAATTGAGTATGAAAACGTTAAGGCCGTTGAAATCAGCAAGGGTTCGAATTCATCAGAATACGGAAACGGCGCATTGGCAGGTTCGGTCGCATTTCAAACCAAAACCGCAGCCGACATTATCGGAGAGGGAAAACAGTGGGGCATTCAGAGTAAAACTGCCTATTCTGGAAAAGACCATGCCCTGACACAGTCCCTTGCGCTTGCAGGACGCAGCGGCGGCGCGGAAGCCCTCCTTATTTATACTAAACGGCGGGGGCAGGAAATCCATGCGCATAAAGATGCTGGTAAAGGTGTGCAGAGTTTCAACCGGCTGATGCCGGTCGAGGATACCCATCCGTACGCAAATTTCATTGTCGAAGAGGAATGTTCCAATGGATATGCGGCCTGTAAAGACAATGTGAAAAAAGATGCTTTGGCCAAAGATGAGCGCAAAACCGTCAGCACGCAGGATTATACCGGCCCCAGCCGCTTCCTTGCGGACCCGCTTGAGTATGGCAGCCAATCATGGCTGTTCCGACCGGGTTGGCATTTGGACAACCGCCATTATGTCGGAGCCGTTCTTGAACATACGCAGCAGACCTTTGATACACGGGATATGACTGTTCCTGCCTATTTTACCGAGGCCGACCTGAATGAAAGTGTCCGGAGAAACGGTACGCCGAGCGGCTTTGGCAAATATTCGGGCAATAATAAGGCCGAAAGGCTGTTTGTTCAGGGAGAGAGCGGTACATTGCAGGGTATCGGTTACGGTACCGGCGTGTTTTATGATGAACGCCATACTAAAAACCGGTACGGGGTCGAATATGTTTACCATAATGCTGACAAGGATACCTGGGCCGATTACGCCCGACTTTCTTATGACCGGCAAGGTATAGATTTGGACAACCGTTTGCAGCAGACGCATTGCTCTCACGACGGTTCGGATAAAAATTGCCGTCCCGACGGCAATAAACCGTATTCCTTCTATAAATCTGACCGGATGATTTATGAAGAAAGCCGAAACCTGTTCCAAGCAGTATTTAAAAAGGCATTTGATACGGCCAAAATCCGTCACAATTTGAGTATCAATCTAGGGTACGACCGCTTTAAGTCGCAATTGTCCCACAGCGATTATTATCTGCAAAACGCAGTTCAGGCATATGGATCGAAAACTCCGGAAGGGGCGCAGTCGCCCAATGGAAGCCAAGGCAAACCGTATTGGGTGTCTATCGGCAAGACCACGGTCAATACATCGCCGATATGCCGTTTCGGCAATAACACCTATACAGACTGCACACCGAGGAATATCGGCGGCAACGGTTATTATGCAGCCGTTCAAGACAATGTCCGTTTGGGCAGGTGGGCAGATGTCGGAGCAGGCATACGTTACGATTACCGCAGTACGCATTCGGAAGATAAGAGTGTCTCTACCGGCACTCACCGCAACCTTTCTTGGAACGCAGGCGTAGTCCTCAAGCCTTTCACCTGGATGGATTTGACTTATCGCGCTTCTACGGGCTTCCGTCTGCCGTCGTTTGCCGAAATGTACGGCTGGAGAGCCGGGGAGTCTTTGAAAACGTTGGATCTGAAACCGGAAAAATCCTTTAATAGAGAGGCAGGTATTGTATTTAAAGGGGACTTCGGCAATTTGGAAGCCAGCTATTTCAACAATGCCTATCGCGACCTGATTGCATTCGGTTATGAAACCCGAACTCAAAACGGGCAAACTTCGGCTTCTGGCGACCCCGGATACCGAAATGCTCAAAATGCACGGATAGCCGGTATCAATATTTTGGGTAAAATCGATTGGCACGGTGTATGGGGCAGATTGCCGGACGGGTTGTATTCCACGCTTGCCTATAACCGTATCAAGGTCAAAGATGCCGATATACGCGCCGACAGGACGTTTGTAACTTCATATCTCTTTGATGCCGTCCAACCTTCACGATATGTATTGGGTTTGGGTTACGACCATCCTGACGGAATATGGGGCATCAATACGATGTTTACTTATTCCAAGGCAAAATCTGTTGACGAACTGCTAGGTAGCCAGGCGCTGTTGAACGGTAATGCCAATGCTAAAAAAGCAGCATCACGGCGGACGCGGCCTTGGCATGTTACGGATGTTTTCGGATATTACAATATCAAGAAACACCTGACCCTGCGCGCAGGCGTGTATAACCTCTTCAACTACCGGTATACCACTTGGGAGTCTGTAAGGCAGACTGCCGAAGGAGCGGTCAATAGGCACAATAATGTCGGTAGGTATAACCGCTACGCCGCACCGGGACGAAATTACACCCTGACTTTGGAGATGAAGTTTTAACCTAAGCAACCGTGCATCAAGGCAATAGGAGACCTTTGCAAAATTCCCCGAAATCCCCTAAATTCCCACCAAAACATTTAGGGGATTTCGGGGAATTTTGCAAAGATCTCAGCCGAAAACCTGTGTTTGGGTTTAGGCTGTTGGGGAAAAAGGAATTTTGCAAAGGTCTCGGTCCGGATGCCTGATTAATCAGGTATTCAAGGGGGATTAAGGGAGTATTTGAATAGAATTATTGGATATTTGAAACAAAAACAGCCGAAAATCTTTATTTAGGTTTCGGCTGTTAGAGGAAAGGCTTTTTTGCAAAGGTCTCAGGTGTAGGAAAACGTTGCGTTGTTTACACCACAGGTTGAGAAAAATAAGCCTGCAAGACCTCAAACGGCGTATCGCCGTTCAAACTGCGGTGC
>NZ_JBQCTZ010000136.1:0-9338 GCF_051963715.1 Neisseria sp. P0001.S005
GAAGGTACTCATGAAAAATCCCCTAAATGTCTTGGTGGGAATTTAGGGGATTTTGGGGAATTTTGCAAAGGTCTCAAGCAGTATTGCAGGAAATCTTAAGATACGCTCGTTGCATCAAGAGCTGTTTGAATTCCGCTAAAAGAATTTAATGTACAAACTTTTAAGTTTTAAATAGTAAAGCATTAAGGCCGTCTGAAAGATTTTCAGACGGCCTTTAAGCCTTCACCTTAACAACATAAACCTACGGTTGCTTTTTATGTTTCGCACATTCTATATCATCCAAATGATATATTACTTCAATTGCGTCATGTTCAATATCAAGTTTTGATAGGATTAAAATCAATACCCGTAATATAACGTTGTCCAGCATGAGCTTTAATGTGTACAACAATATCAATGGTCTGCCTAAGAAGGTTTTTAATAACTTCAAACTCCAGACCACTTCCTTCTGGTGATGCTTTTACCATTAATGCTAATTGATCCCATGTTTGTTCCGTACTACCAGCATGGCAACTTGTAATAGATCCCGGGTGTCCAGATGCACAATTTCGAATAAAATAAAATGATTCGTCACCACGTAGCTCTGCTAGAATAATTCTATCCGGCTTCATACGCAGACAGGATTCCATACAACTTTTTGCCGTAATATTTGAACTACCTTGTCCACCTTTTGAGTAAAGCAAATGAACTACATTTTCATGAGGAATAAATAGTTCCCTAGCATCCTCAATGCTGATTAGTCGCTCACTTAAAGGAATGTGATTAACCAATGCTTTCATGAAAGTAGTCTTACCACTGCCAGTTGCACCTGAAACGACTATATTCTTTTTATATTCAACGGCTTTTTTAAAAAATTCTTCGTAGTTCCGATTGTTCTTCAGTTCGACTAATTCCTTATCTTGAGGAGACAATTCTCCATTTAACTCAATAATCTGACTAAAGAAACCATCTTTGCTATACTGGCTTAAGCTCTTAGTATGTTTTGATGGTAGACGGATTGTAATTGAAGCTTTTCCTGCATCACAGGCAGGAGGAATTACAAATTGTGCCCGTTGGCCTGTTGGAAATGTTAATGACACCATTGGCTCTGCTTCTGTAATTCGTTGACCAGTATTACTTTCATTAACAACAGCAGTACAGAACTGACGTGCCCTATCAAAGTTTAGCGTATTTACTTCTACCTTTTTCCAACCCTGAGAGGTTTCTAAAAATACCTCTCCTGGTCTATTAATACAAATCTCAGTCACATCAGGATCTTTTAAGAAAGAGGTAATTCCCAATACTTCATATTGATAATCTAAGAAATCTGCTGAAATTGTTGAGTTTAATTCATCCATAGTTAAAATAAATTGATTTGAAATATACGATTATAATGAAATTTAAAACTTGAGGAAGCTTTTCATTCGAGATTAAAAAACACCTATATTCCCCGAGCTTGTACTTGTACCAACTGTCTTTGCTGTGTTTCTAATTCAAATTGCTGAGCTGTTACCTGTACCTTTATAAGACTTTCTTCTATCGGGGTAACTGCAGCTTTTTGCATATCCACAGAAGCAGTTCTTAATTCAGGAGCCTTATCACCAATAAGAATACGCCCATTTTCTTTAATATTAATTAGAGATGCACCTCTCATCTTGTTTGCGTACCCTTCAGCAGCCAGTGCCATAGCAATATTATCTAAGCTTCTTTCATCGTAGCTAATATCCTTTTTATTACAGAATTCAGTAAAAATTTGTTTACTTTGCTGATAGATATTTTGAGCATGTTGTGGGATAGCTTCCAACTTTAAAGGCTTCACAGATTGCATATTATCCCAATCGCCAGGAACAGGAGCATGCGCTATGTTGCTCTGAGGTTGATGTAAAATCTTAGAACTATCTATTCCTGTGGCAGAATGTACTCTAATACTATTACTATCTCTAACACCACTACTATATTGGCCTGTTTTCTTTTCTTGTAAATGAATACCTAAATCCCCATTTTTGAAATTTTCAATTTTAAGACCATTTACATCTAATGTCCCCGTATTTCTATCCCATTCATATACCATTCCAGCACTACGGTAAACGAAACGGTTTGGTTGAGATAAATCACGTACACCACCCTGTAATATATAGCCATTCAATGATACTTCACCCTTGCCGTCTGAATCTCGGATAATATCTAAATTGTCAGCACGATATTTGTCATATCCTTTACCACCAAACAATTTATCTCTTCCGGAATTACCGGCTAAAATATCATTACCATTACCACCAATTAATACATCATTACCACTACCGCCTAATAAAATGTCATTTTGATTAGTACCTTTTAGAATATCATCACCGGCATCTCCATACATATATGCCCTACTTTTTAAAAAAGTCTTAGATCTGCCTATTAATAAACTATCACGGCTATATGATCCATCAGCAACGATTTTATTGTTACCCTTATTTCCAAAAGTGTCATAATTTGCCATATGTTTAACAAATACTTGTTTATCTTCCGGCCTTAAGAATGCCTCAGAAAAGTCTTTGGCAAAATTGGTACGGGTATTCAGAAAGTAATAAATATCCTTTTCATAATAACTCAATCTAATCGATCCATTTTCTTCTGAATTTGGACGCATACCATACATATTTTGGCGAGCAATCAAATCCTTAACTTGCTCGAAAGATTTACCCTTGATATAAGGATAAAGATCACCGCTAATTTGAGTACTATAAGCACTTCCATTATTTCGCTCTTCATAAGCAATCATACGTGCTTCATTAAAGATTGCCTCTGCTTCTCCATAGCCTCGTGCTTGAGCATAAGCTTTAGCAGTATTATAATAACTAGCAGATTTAGCCTGATATTTACCCAATCCATGTCCTATTTCATGGGCTACTGCTGTGGCAGTAGTATACTCTGTTCCTGGTCGGAAATAGATGTTTCTATCGTTAGGCTCATAATACGCATTACTCTTACTATTTGTGACTTTGAAAAAACCCTGTCCTTTACTGCTAAACTGATTAATCTGTCTAACCAGCTCATAATTTGCCTTTATCCTGTCCAACTCTGACATAGTGGGATTGAATTGTGTTTTATGGAAACCTAATATTCTTAATTGAGTTTCTGCTTTTTCGTTTAATTTAGTCATAATATATTAGTCTCGATATCAATAACCCATCGGGCTCATTTCTGTATTACTATAAAAAGTAAATGATGTAATTGCTCCAGAACCGTTGTTTGCTGCAATTATTTCACGACCGTTTTCACGCCAGTAGTAATCAACCAGCTCTTTAATTGGGTCACTTTCACGTCTTGGATAATAATCCCCATACTCAGGAGGCATTTCTTTCTCCTTAGGCTTCGGTAAAAAGTCGGGAAATCTGTTTTCTGGGAAAATACTTATTTTTTCTTTGAAATATTGTTTGGTCGGTAAAATAATGAAACTGGTTTGATATGAACTATATTGTACTGCCACATACAATCCGATAGGAGAAGCAAAATTTTCGAAATGATTATTGACATAACCTTCAACAACAGGAATTTTCCAAATATTTTCTAATTCTAACGCATACATTGCATATAGGCAGTCATCTTTAAAGGCCGTATCATACATCTGCTTAATTAGATCATCCCGATTTTCTACTTTGTGCAACATACCTCGGCAACGATTGCGTACCTGTTCCATAGTTATTCCCTTTTGTATATTCTGTGTCTTAGAAGAATCCTTAATATTTTTATTGCTAATCTGAGGAGTACAGGAAGTCATCAAACATACTGTTAATATGGCTGTAATTGCCAATAGCTTCATATAAATTCCTTTTTAGTCATTTTGCACATTTCATTTTCAGACGGCCTCGAACTTTCATTACTATTACCGTTTTCCTTTTAACGAGGCGACCTTTACTGACCCCATCAATCGTTTAGTAAATGTCCCATCTTGGTAATAACGGATTTTCCCCACTTGCGCCGGATGTGACATACCTTCGTAAAGGATAATTTCCTTATCTTGGCTCATTGCCTTTAACTCTTGCGGCAACATCAGTGCGCGGCGCTCTTCGCTTTCCGAGACACTACGTTCACGACCACGGCTGATATTTTTTCTTTTCACTGTGGTATAACCCAGCATTTCGGAGTATTCGTTTGCATCCTGCTGTTCTCTAGGTGTATAGATGATTTGCAAAGCATGGTTAGTGATAATAGTACGCGCATATTCTTTGCCATAAACAGCATCCAGCTGGGCAACTGATTGGATAATCGGAAATAGGCGAATGTTGTAACCTGCCATATAGCTGACAGAATGAGCAATGATTTCAACTTTACCAATACTTGTGAACTCATCCATTAACAGCATACATTGGTGTTTCAAATCTGGGTTATCCTGAGGCAACTCTTTCGTATTTTGGTTGATAAGTTGAGAGAAAAAGAGGTTAACAATGACCCTTGATTCAGCAAGCTTGTTAGGAAGAATGCCGATATAAATAGTCATTTTCTTTTTACGTACGTCAGTTAACAGAAAATCATCAGCAGAAGTGGCGGCATCAATGACGGGATTAATCCATGGGTTGAGGGGTTCTTTAAACGTACCCATGATAGAACCAAAGGTTTCTTTTTCTTGAGAGATTAAACCAGAAAAAGCAGTTTTTGTAGCCTCGCTGAGGTATGGCTGTTGTGATAGAGATGTAAAGTATTCCTTAAGTTCTGTTCCATTACCTGATGAAAGGCGGTATATTTTTCCTAAAGTACAGGCTGGCTCATTTTCTTTACCCTCTATTGGAAAATCAGCCATTGCTTCATGCTCATCAAAACAATAAAGTGAAAACGCCAAAAATGTATTTCTTGCCTGCGCTACCCAGAACTTATCACGGCTATCTCCATCAGGATATAGCATTGCAGCTATCGACATTAAATCCGATACTCGCTGGTCAGGATCAGAAGAAACATAGGTAAACGGATTCCAACGGTGTGTCCTTCCATCTTCTGCAAACGGATTAAACAAATAGACTTCCTGACCTAATACTTCTTTGCGGTAGCCGCTAGTTAAATTGAAGTTCTCCTGTTTGATGTCCAAAACAACTACCGATCCTTTATAACTTAACAGGTTCGGAATAACGATACCGACACCTTTACCTGAACGTGTCGGCGCTGCCAACAATGCGAATTGCTGGCCATTGTAATGTAACAATTTGCCGTTGTATTTACCGACGACAATTGAAGTATCTGTTTGTTTGAAAAATCCTGCTTTTGTCAAATCAGCCATCCCTGCAAATCGTGCTTCCCCATGAAGACTTTGGGAGGCAGTGCGCCAAATAGGAATTAAACCAAGCAGGGCAATCAGAAAAGTAAAACCAAATCCAACAATTCCTGATATTTTAATTTGCAGTGAATATTTAGCAACCTGAGGAATATCCAACGTATTATAGTATTTAAACCATGTTGTAAGTAGTAAGGGCGTTTTATCTAAGCCTAACCATTGCAGCAGGATAAAGCCTGAAAGGTAACAGCCTAATATGAAAGAAATTAATAGTAAAACTACCGTAATAATAGATTTGTTTTTTAGAGTCATTTCAATACCTGTAAGTCAAAGGAATAGATTGTTTTAGATTTCTAGTGAAGATATTAGTTTTCAGACAGCCTAAGGTAATAATGGAAAGCTCAGTTAGTTCTACTAATGTGTATTATGAAATTTATCACTCTCTTTTAGTGCTATCCTTGGCAGTTTCACTGTATGTTTGAACTAAATATTTTTTGCTATTTTGATAATACTCATGCACACCGCTCTATACAAACTCTTAGGGCTACAGTTGGCAATAGAACTATAGATAATAGTAGGACAAGAGGCTTCATCAGCAATTATTCTTTATGATAACGCCTAATAATTAGGCCGTCTGAAAAAACAGACGGCCCTTAAAATTACTGCATAACCGAACTGAAATCAATGTCCTGGGCAGTATAAATATTAATCAAGGTCCCTTGATTGATCGTTACTGTATTGGGACGAGCATTATTTCGCTCAAGTTGATTGATAGCCTGTTGCTTCAATGTATTGGCTGTATCACTCTGGTAAGGATTAGTGGTAGTTGATGTGTTGGTTGTAACCGTTTGTCCTTGTGGGCCATATTCAGTAGCAGCATATTTAAAAGCATCAGAAATCATACTAATCAATAAAGCTGATGCCAAACGTGATCCCCAATGAGACTTAAATTTACCAACATGGCCAGCTGCACCAAGATTATCTACTCCAGGAGATTCCAGTGTTACATCAACGCCTTCTGGTGTTATGATTCGATTCCAAATAACCTCCATCCGCGGACCAGTAGGATTACTGGAACCATATTGTCCCATTACTTTCGAACCTTTCGGTAACAAGAGATATTTTCCACTGGCAGAATATACAGGCTCAGTGATAATACAAGATGTAAATCCTTTTACTTCAGAAACAATTTTAGTTTCTAATACGCAGCGTAAATAAGTACCCTGTAAAAGTAATTTATCCCTGTTATGCATATAACGAACAGCATTAGCTTGAGCTATGCTTGCTCCCGACTCTTTCTGAGCAGCCTCCCCATCTTCAACAAATTTAGAATCCGTGTTGGCAGACATATCCACAGGCTGCACGGGAATATTAGGAATTATAGGCGGAGGGGTCTCTACTATCGGCGGAGATGATATTTCTATTGGTGGCTTAACAGATTCGGTAGTTTTAGAACTCTCTGGATCAGGCTTCTGCTCTTCCACTAAGTCAACTGGAGGTATCTCAGTAACTTGAGGCTCCGGAGCAGGTAAATCTGGTACAGTAACTACCTGAGGACGTTCTGGAGGGGGAGCTTCATCAGAACCACTAAATTGATGATAAGCAAATGCCCCTAGCCCAGCTAACCCAAAACCTGCAGCTACAATAAACGCAATAGCTTTTTTGTTGACTGTGCGATCAACAGGAGCATTTAGTTGAGGAGCATTCTCCTCAAGTCCCGCCAATTGTTCTTGTTCGTATTGGCTTGAATATAAATTTTGTGATGATTCACTATCTTTGTGATGTTCATTATTTAGCTTATCAGACATTCTTAATTCCTTTTTAATCCAACTACATCATTTCCATGTCTCAAAACTAAGAATGGATAAGTCCCATGGACAATAACTACATTACCTTCAACATTACTGTTTAAGACAAACTCAGCTCCTTTCTCTGATTTTCTGCCATAAACAGCAGGAAAATCACCTGTGAACTTGCCCTTATTCAAGTAGACATAGGTAAATCTGCCATCATCATAGACTTTTAAAGGAACTAGCCAACGAGATTTTTCATTTGCAGCCACATCATAATTAGTATTATAGATTTTAGAAGAATCATATTTCAGGCTATAACCAGCCAAAGTACTAGCAGGAAGACTGAAATCCGTAGAATCGGGATATCTGAATTTAACTTGATAATTCACCCCTTTGTCTGAAGCTTCTGCTAAATTACCAACAACATTTTTCATAACCTTAAGCTCAAAAATATATTGGTGAGCCTGAGTACGAACAATAAGATTAGTATCAACTGCATCAGCCTTTGGACGCAGATAAAATACATTTTCTCTACGTACCAAATCCCATCCACCACTTAGGCCTGCACCAAAATCTTTAACCTTTTCACGAGAATCAAGTTCAATTTGTGTGACTACGCCTTGTGCCGTATGAACGGGATAAGTTGTATTTTCTTGAAACGTATACTCTTGAATAGCTGCAGCATAGACGCTTCCTTGCAACAAACACGATGCTGCTGTTGCTAAAAACATTTTTCTTAACATTATTGATTTCCACTTTCAACAGATATAGGAGAAGCATTAGGAACATCATTATCTACAGATGTAGGAGCTTCTAACTGGGGCTGGGGTACACTTTGTACTTGTTGCTGAGCCTGGTTTTCAGATGATGTTCCTGCAGAAAGATAATCTGAAGATAAATCTTGAACAGGTGATTCACTAGCATCAGGATCAACACGATAAGACAATACCTGGAATCCCAGAGGATTTTTTAACCTATACTTTTCATCCATTTTCAAATTGCTATTATAAGTATAGGTCAGAGTAGCAACATTGCTATCCATAAATCTTGATATGCCAGTACTCTTATTTAACAAAAATCTTTGGAATCTTACTGTTGCACTGGCATCGCGACCATCGGCCTTTCCGCTATTATTAAGGACGATACTCAAAATCTTAACGCGAATTGATTGAGCAGATCCATAAAGATTAAATGGGCTATTTGGGTTACTTTTATTCATCAGATTGCGATAGCTGTCAGATACCCCAGCAACCGACATAGAATAAACTGTAGCCCAGTCATTATCATAAATAATCTGACTATCAAAAGATTCTCTAGCAATAATAAAGTGAGAAATATTACTCTTATTTACCGCTTCATTTTTAGTAATATCTAAATTATTCCAATCCCCGGCTAGCTTAGCAACAGTAGCTTGTCCCGTATAGACATCAGCCATAACAAGATAAGGTTCTTTTTCTTTTAGCGGCAAAATATAAAATAATCCGCCAAGCAGACACAAAGAAGAGAAGGTAGAAATACCGGCAACAATCCATGCCCTTTTCTCACTTTTTTTGCGGATATCAACCAAGGTCGTCTCAAAATCCAAAGATCTTTTTACAGCCTTTTGGATATTGCCATCAGTAGTATTTTTACTTGATTTGAACATATATTTCCATTTTAATCTTGAGTTTTTACATCAGCTTTTGCTGATCTCTCATGTTTTTTCTTCCCACTGTTTTTCACAGCAACATCCATTTTCTTATGCGCCATAATGACACCATTTTGAACATAGAAAACCATCCCTTTATCTTCATAAAGTTTAGATAATTCACTTAAGGCATTATCAAGCTCAGTATTTCGTATTGTTGATACTTTCTTATACAAAGTAAAATCAAGCGTATAGTCATAAACAACAGGCATCTTTGCCTCTTCTCCCCAACGCTCCAACAAACCTTTTACAGTTGTATCAAGTCGTGTCACTTGATAAACATGAGGTTTGACAAGAGGAATCTCAGTTACCTGATCAGGTAGTTCATTTAATGGCCTCCATGAACTTGGGAAATCTGGAGCAGACTGATTTGCACAACCTGCCATTAGCGCGCCCACACTAGCAGACAGTAACAGCGTTCTTAAAAGAAACATACATAGTACCTTATAAAATAACTTAAGTTACAACCAAAGCATCTTAATTAAAAATGAAGAAAAGACAATTCATGTTTGGTTATTTTTATTGGTTAAAATCTTGTTAATTATTTTAATCTGAGACCTTTGCAAAATTCCTTTCCTTCCAACAGCCGAAATCCAAACAAGGGTTTTCAGCTGTTTTCTCCTCCAAT
>NZ_JBQCTZ010000137.1:0-9271 GCF_051963715.1 Neisseria sp. P0001.S005
CAAATGCACCCATTCCGTCGCGAAGTTCAACACATCGACTTCCAAGCTGTAAAAGCTGATCAACCTGTACGCATCCGCGTTCCTCTGCACATTGTTAACGCTGAAAACTCTCAAGCTGTTAAACTGCAAGGTGGCCGCGTATCTCTGTTGAACACTTCTGTTGAAGTAGTTGCTTTGCCCGCAAACATTCCTGCTTTCTTGGAACTGGATTGTGCATCAGTAGTTGCCGGCGACATTCTGCACTTATCAGACATCAAATTGCCAGAAGGTGTTGAAAGCGTTTCTCTGAAACGTAACGAAAACCTGGCTGTTGCTACTGTTACCGGTAAAAAACGCTAATCGGTAGTTAATATAAGAAAACCGTATCAGATTTATCTGATACGGTTTTGTTTTGTATATAAAATCATTTGCTATAGAACTTAGGCAAATGTAACAGCATATGTACTTTATAAGATTGAAGCAATTTCATTGCGAAGCTTATTAAGAAAACGTCCATGCCGTACCCATTGTGCGGCTGATTCATAATCCTGTTGTTCAAATGCTTGTTGCAAATCTTGATATAGGTTGTTTTGTACTTCTTGGATTTCTTGATCCAGTGCTCGGATGGCATCATGGTTTTGTTCCATTTGAGCATCCATCAATGTTTCCCGCCATTCCATCTGCTGCATGAGGAATTCTGGTGAAAACGAAGTGTGTTCAGGTGCATCAGCATCGATATTTTGGCTTTTCAAGAGATAAGCAGCCCGATCAATAGGGCTTTTTAATGTGCGGTAGGCATCATTAATTGTAGAAGACATCATAACGGCTTGTTTCTGCTCAAAAGCTGAAGCAGAAGCAAATTTATCGGGATGAAAACGGGCTGCTAAAGCTCGATAGGTCTGTTCGAGTGCTTCGGTATCAATATTGAAAGATGGCTCAAGCTGGAAGAGGTTGAAGTATTGAGACATGATATTAAAGGAAAAAATCTAAAGAAGAGGATTATTTTACGATATAATCCGGAAACTGTTTATACGAAAGGAAAACAATATGACCAGTAAAGTGCAACACAATAAAGGCAAAATACGCGACAATGCTTTAAAAGCCTTAGTGAAATCCGATTTGTTCCGACACAAGGTAGAACGGAAAAGAAAAGGCAAAGGCAGCTACAACAGGTAGGAAGCGAAAAAATGGCGGGACGGTTTTGATACTGTCCCGCCATTTTTATGCCTTAAACGTGGAAGCTCTCGCCGCAGCCGCAAGAGTCTTTGACATTCGGATTTTCAAATTTGAAACCTTCCTGCAAACCTTCTTTGGTGTAATCGACTTGTGTGCCGTCTAGATAAACCAAGCTTTTTGGATCGATATAAACGCGCGCGCCGTGTTCTTCAAAAATCAGATCATCCTCGTTCACTTCATCGACAAATTCAAGGTTGTATGCCATGCCCGAGCAGCCGCTGGTTTTCACACCCAAGCGCACACCTAACCCTTTGCCACGTTTGGTCAGGTAGCCGTTGATGTGTTTGGCTGCATTTTCTGTGATGGTAATCATGCTTTTTTCCTCATTTCGCAATCATTTTCTGTTTTTCTGTTTTGCCTGTTTTTTTATTTCAGACGGCCTCTTGACGCTCAGGCCGTCTGAAAACGCTGTTTTGCCCACTCTATTGCAGCGGCAATGGCAGCTTTTGCCTGCGGACTGTTTTTCCAACAGGTCGAGCCGGTCAATTGTGCGCCCTGTTCCAAAATATCGTCCAAATCTGCCGCCGCCAGGTTGGCAACATCATCCAACCCCATTTGCTGCAAACGCTGTAATATGGTTTTACCTATGCCTTTGACAGCAAGTAGGGATTGGACTTCTTTATCAGTAAAAGGCATTTCGCTTCCTTTGATTTTGCAGGTACTGGCGCACTTATATGGCAAATTGGGCCTATCAAGCCGATTTAGGCATTAATATCTGCAAACAAAGTATCTGGCAAACAAGATTATTTGTTTTCCTGACGTTTGCGATAGTCGGCAACGGCTGCTTTTACTGCATCTTCAGCTAAAATGGAACAGTGGATTTTAACTGGCGGCAATTCCAACTCTTCGGCAATTTCACTGTTTTTGATTGCCAGCGCGTCATCCAAGCTTTTGCCTTTGACCCACTCGGTGATCAGGCTGGAAGACGCGATGGCAGAACCGCAACCGTAAGTTTTGAATTTTGCATCTTCGATAATACCCTCATCGTTTACTTTGATTTGCAGACGCATTACGTCACCGCAGGCCGGTGCGCCGACCATGCCGGTACCGACAGATTCGTCATTTTTGTCGAAAGTACCGACGTTGCGGGGATTTTCGTAGTGGTCGATTACTTTATCGCTGTATGCCATGATGTGGTTTCCTTTGTGTTTTTAGTGGTGTAAATGGTTTGTTTACGAATATTCAGACGGCCTGAAGTTTAGATTTTACACGCGCCGCCTTCGCAGCCGTCGTCGTTTTCCGAATCGACGCCGCCTTCTACGGTAACGCCGTCAAAATCTTCAAGCAGGTTGTCGAGATTGTCGAGGTCGAGTTCTTGTTCGTCCATGGGCTTGTATCCTTAATTTGAAGATTGTGGCTTTTAGGTCGTCTGAAAAGGTTTTTATGGTTTTCAGACGACCTTTTTTGTTTTTTAATGTATAGATTGTGTAGGTTATCAGACCTAACGTTTTGAGCAAGTTTACGGTTTCATTTGGTTTACAGTTCAACCTACGCTTGCTTTTTGTAGAATTTATAACTTTCTTAAACTATCAAAATCATCTTTGTTAAACTCAATTTCCGCACTTCTCTTCACTCCATCTTTATAGAATGGTGTAATCATGTATCCTCTAGGTAAAGTCTCGTTTTTAAGTGTAAATGGAACTAGAAAAGTTCTCTCTATATCAACTTGAATATTTTCAAAATCCTTAAAGAAATCATCAAATTCTTTTTGAGTTAAAGTTTTACCATCATTTGTTAATAATTTCCCAGCTTGATAAATAACAAGCCAAATGTTTGTTACTTTCTCTTCCTCATTTTCTTTAGGTCTAATTTTGACCAGTTCGTCATCTTGTTCTCCCTCTTCAATACGATAATTTTCTAACTCAACAATTGAGTATATTCCATTATTGTATTCAAAATGCTTTTCTAAAGTTTTCATTCTAGTAGTCTCCTAAGGTTAGTCAAATTAACATCAAAAATACATCAAACAACACAAGATTAAGCAGTTTAAGTTATTAACCCAACCTAAGTATGCTTGATTTGGCGTTTAGGTCGTCTGAAAAATACCTTTCAGACGACCTTTTCTTCTTATCAATGCGCCGCCCATTCAATCGAGTTCAAATCGATACCTTCTTTAAACATTTCCCACAGCGGAGACAGTTCGCGCAGTTTGCCGATTTTGGATTTAATCAGTTCTGCTGCGAATTGCACTTCTTCTTCGGTGGTCATGCGGCCGAAGGTGATGCGCAGGGAAGAATGTGCCAATTCGTCGTTGCGGCCGAGTGCGCGCAAGACGTAGCTTGGTTCGAGACTGGCAGAAGTACAGGCGGAGCCGCTGGATACGGCGAGTTCTTTGACCGCCATAATCAGGCTTTCGCCTTCGACGAAGTTGAAGCTGACGTTCAGGTTGTTTGGGGCGCGGTGTTCGAGGTCGCCGTTGATATAGACTTCTTCGATGCCTTCGATGCCTTTGAGGAAGATGTCGCGCAGTTTGCGGTAGTGTGCCATGTCTTGCTCGAGTTCTTCTTTGGCGATGCGGAAGGCTTCGCCCATGCCGACGATTTGGTGGGTCGGCAGGGTGCCGCTGCGGAAGCCGCGTTCGTGGCCGCCGCCGTGCATTTGGGCTTCGAGGCGGACGCGTGGTTTACGGCGTACATACAGGGCGCCGATGCCTTTAGGGCCGTATACTTTGTGGCCGGACATAGACAGCAAATCAACTTTGGCGGCTTCAACGTCAACAGGCACTTTGCCGCATGCTTGTGCTGCGTCAACGTGGAAAATGATTTTGCGTTCGCGGCAGATTTCGCCGATGGCAGGAATATCTTGAACCACGCCGATTTCGTTGTTTACCCACATTACGGAAACGAGGATGGTGTCTTCGCGGATGGCGGCTTTCAGTACGTCTAAGTCAACTAAACCGTTTTCTTGTACGTCCAGATAAGTTACTTCGTAACCTTGGCGTTCGAGTTCACGCATGGTGTCGAGCACGGCTTTGTGCTCGGTTTTTACGGTGATGAGGTGGTTGCCTTTGGATTTGTAGAAGTGCGCCGCGCCTTTAATAGCGAGGTTGTTGGACTCGGTTGCGCCGCTGGTGAAAACAATTTCTTTAGAGTCGGCGTTAATCAGGGCTGCAATGTCTGCACGTGCTTTTTCTACGGCTTCTTCTGCTTCCCAGCCGAAGCTATGGCTGTTGGAGGCTGGATTGCCGAAAATATCGGACAGGTAGGGAATCATTTTTTCGGCAACGCGGCGGTCAACGGGAGTGGTGGCGGCGTAGTCGAGGTATACGGGGGTTTTGACGGTCATGGTTTGCTCTTTCGTTTGGTCATCTGCCTGCGGTCTTTGCCGCAAGTCGGTTTAATGAATGTGTGTAAAGGTAACGACATGACTGCTGTCGCTGCAGTTTTTTTGTTCAATGATGCTTTGCAGCGTAACGCCGCTGAGGTAATCATTGATGGTTTTATTTAAGTTTTCCCAAAGGTCATGGGTCAGGCAGGGGGCGCCGTGGTTGCAGTTTGCTTTGCTGCCGCACTGCGTGGCATCCAGTCGGTCTTCGGCTGCGGAGATGATTTGTGCGATATTGATTTGCTCGGCGGGAGCGGCAAGGATGTAGCCTCCGCCAGGGCCGCGTAGGCTTTCAACCAATCCGGCACGGCGCAGTTTGCTGAATAATTGTTCGAGGTAGGAAAGCGATATGCTTTGTCGTTCGCTGATGGCACTGAGTTTAACAGCGCCGGTTTGCGCGTTCATCGCCAAATCTATCATGGCGGTTACTGCAAATCGCCCTTTGGTAGTCAGTCTCATGGTGTGGTTGCCTGTGTGGGCGTTTTTATTAGTGGGGGAATTGTCTAATATCTGAGTGTTTCAGTCAAGTATGTGGCGGCTCGATTTGATTGTTTGTTTAAATGGTGGCATGGGTTGATTTTAAAATCGGAAAATATTTTCTTTATTTTTCTGTAATTTGGATTTAAGGCCGTCTGAAAAAAGGCTATCAACCCTACAAATTTCAGGGTTAAAATGTTTTGATTTAATATTGATATTGATATAGATTATCAAAATTATTCTTAAAATTTAGTTGTTTTGATGGAGTAAAATAATGAGGTGTTTGAAATGTTCAGACGGCCTTGACCATCCATCTTTACTTAACAGAGGCAATCGACCATGAAATCTGATTTAAGCAAAATAACCTGTATCGAAGACTTGCGCCTTGTTGCCAAACGTAAAATGCCGCGTATGTTTTATGACTATATTGACTCAGGCTCTTGGACGGAAACTACTTATCGTGAAAACACTTCGGATTTCAAAGACATCCGTTTCCGCCAAAAGGTATTGGTTAATATGGAGGGACGCAGTCTCGAAACCAAAATGATTGGGCAGGATGTGAAAATGCCGGTAGCGATTGCGCCGACCGGTTTTACGGGTATGGCGCACGCCGACGGCGAAATCTTGGCGGCGCGGGCGGCGGAAAAATTTGGTATTCCGTTTACGCTGTCGACCATGTCTATTTGTTCGATTGAAGATGTGGCTGAAAACACCAGCTCGCCGTTTTGGTTTCAGCTTTATGTGATGCGCGACCGCGAGTTTATGGAAAACCTGATTAAGCGTGCAAAGGATGCGAATTGTTCGGCTTTGGTATTGACTGCTGATTTGCAGGTTTTGGGTCAACGCCACAAAGACATTAAAAACGGCCTGTCTGCGCCGCCGAAACCAACCATCACCAATTTAATCAATTTGGCGACCAAACCGGAATGGTGTATGAAAATGCTGAACACGGAACGTCGCACTTTCCGCAATATTGTCGGTCATGCGAAAAACGTGGGCGATTTGTCTTCGCTGTCTTCATGGACTTCCGAACAATTCGACCCGCGCCTGAGCTGGGACGATGTGGCGCGTATTAAAGATTTGTGGGGCGGCAAGCTGATTATCAAAGGCATTATGGAGCCTGAAGACGCGGAAAAGGCAGCGAAAAGCGGCGCGGACGCATTGGTCGTTTCCAATCATGGCGGCCGTCAACTTGATGATACTGTGTCTGCCATTAAGGCTTTGCCTGATGTGGTCAGCGCGGTAGGCAGCGATATCGAGGTTTGGATGGACAGCGGTATCCGCAGCGGTCAGGATATTTTGAAGGCTTGGGCTTTGGGTGCGAAAGGTACGATGATTGGCCGGGCGTTCCTGTATGGTTTGGGTGCGTATGGTGAAGAAGGCGTAACCCGTGCGCTGGAAATCCTGTATAAAGAAATGGATATTTCCATGGCGTTTACCGGTCATCGCAATATTCAAGATGTGGATTCCAGCATTTTGCGTTCTACGCGTTGGCATCAAGATGAATTTTAATTGTCGAACATAAGAAAAGGCCGTCTGAAAAACTGTTTTCAGACGGCCTTTTTTATAGACGGCTATTTCTCGTTTTTGCGATACCATTCGATGAAGGCATCGGGTTTGACAAAGCCTAATAAGGCTTCGCTATGACTGCCGTCGGCGCGGACAACAAACACACCAGGAGGGCCGAAGAGGCCGTATTCTTTCAATAAGGCCTGATGGTCGGGAGTGTTGGCGGTTACGTCGATTTGGAAGAAGCGCTGCATATCGACTGCTTCGTGTACCTGCGGTTGGTTGAGCGTGTAGGCGGCCATTTCTTTGCAGGATACGCACCAGTCGGCGTAGAAATCAATCAGCACGGGCTTGCTTGGGTCGGCTTTCAAGGCGGCATCCATAGCGGCTTTGAGTTCGCCGACATCGGTAAACATCTTGCCGTGGTCGGTTTCTTGTCCGGCTTCGGATGGCGGAACCAACGTTAAGAAGTGGTGCAGGGCGGTGGTTTGTTTATTGAAGCTTTGCCAGCCAAACCATGAGCCGCCAATCAGCAGTAAAAAGCCCAATACGGCGGCAACTGTTTTCAGACGGCCTTTTTGTTTGCCGGATTTCGCCAAAAGCATAAGGGAGGGAACAATCATCAGCAAGGTGTAGAGGCTGACTACTGCGAAGTAAGGCAGATGCGGTGTGGCAAGGTATACGGCAACGGCCAGTAAAATAAAGCCGAATGCGTATTTGATGCCGTTCATCCAGTCGCCTGCTTTGGGCAGGATATGGCCGCCGAATGTGCCGATGATGATGAGCGGTACGCCGGTGCCGAGTGCTAATGTATAGAGCGCAAGGCCACCCAATACGGCATCGCCGGTCTGGCCGATATAGCCCAGAGCAAATGCCAGCGGAGGCGCAACGCAAGGGCCGACAATCAGGGCGGACAAAATACCCATGATGAAGACGGAAATGATTTTGCCGCCGGAGAGTTTGTTGCTTTGGTTTTGGAAATAGGATTGGACGGAGTTTGGCAGCTGGATATTGAAGAGGCCGAACATGGACAGCGCCAGTACCACCATCAACGCGGCGGCAGCAAGTACGACCCAAGGCTGTTGCAGCCATACGGTCAACAGCGCGCCGGTCAAACCGGCAATCACGCCGACCAAGGTATAGGTTAATGCCAAGCCTTGTACATACACCATCGACAAGGTGAATGCGCGGCCTTTGCCGGCTTTTTTATCGCCCACGACAATACTGGAAACAATCGGCAGGAGCGGATACATACAGGCGGTAAAGCTTAAGCCCAAACCTGCGACAAAAAACGCCAACAGGTTGGCGTTTAAAGTATCCCAAGAGAGCTTGAAGCGGCTGCTGTCGGGATTGTTTGTAGCGGGCTGCGTGGACATTTGGCCGTCTGAAGAGGCGGACGGTTGCAAAAAGCGGTCTTTGGCAGAAACCGGCTCGTCGCTTTGCGGTTGGTAAACCCCGTTGCCTTTTACGTCAAACTCGGTGTCCACAGGCGGATAACACACACCCACTTCGGCACAGCCTTGATAAGTCAGCGTCAGTTTGTATTGCGGCGCGGCTTGTTTGTAAGGCAGGTCAACCTGTGCGGTATGGTGGTAAACCGTTTGTTTGCCGAAGAATTCGTCTTCTTTTTCTTCGCCTTTGCTGAATTTGGGTTCGGCCAAGACTTTGTCAGGATTGGTCGCTGCAACGATTTTGGACTGGTACATATAGTAGCCGTCAGCGATTTTGAACTGCACGCTGATGCCTTGATCGGTTACATTGACTTGAGGTACAAAGGCTTGCTCTGGAGGCAGCAAATCATTGGCATCTACTGCGAATGCGAAGCTGCTCAAGCCTAAAAATGCAATGAGGAAATAAAGGAATTTTTTCATAGTATCTACGGAGATGCCGTTGAGGAACCGTCATTATAAATGATGGAAAAAATAAACGGCTTAATTTATGTTAAATATTGCGAGAGAAATCTAATGCTTTTGAATTATATCGAAATAGGGTTGCCCATATATGACCGATAGTCTCATGTTATCGTTCAATCTATGCCAAAGGCCGTCTGAAACTTTCAGACGGCCTTTG
The DNA here is from genome assembly GCF_051963715.1 of Neisseria sp. P0001.S005. Classification (NCBI taxonomy): domain Bacteria; kingdom Pseudomonadati; phylum Pseudomonadota; class Betaproteobacteria; order Neisseriales; family Neisseriaceae; genus Neisseria; species Neisseria sp. P0001.S005. The sequence continues at coordinate 8,596 of NZ_JBQCTZ010000137.1, forward strand.
TTTCTATTCGGCTCGGCTTTTACGGATAAGCGATATAAGCGTAAGCGGAATGGTTGTGTATCGATTCGAAGTTTTCGCTTTCGACAACAAACGACTCGATGCGTTTATCGGCAATCAGCGCAGTGGCCACATCACGAACCATGTCTTCGACAAACTTCGGATTTTCGTATGCTTTCTCCGTTACATACTTCTCGTCAGGGCGTTTGAGCAAACCGTAGAGCTGGCAGCTTGCTTGTGCTTCGACGTAATCGATGATTTCTTCAATGCCTACATCTGCGTTTGCAATCAGACTGACCGTCACATGCGAACGTTGGTTGTGCGCGCCGTATTGGGAAATTTCTTTGGAACACGGACACAATGAAGTAACCGGAACCATCACTTTCAGATTGTGGCTGTATGTACCGTTTTTGATTTCGCCGGTCAGGGTAACATCATAGTCGAGCAGCGATTGGATGCCGGAGACCGGCGCGCTTTTCTTGCGGAAAAACGGGAAGGAAACGCTGATTTTGCCGGAATGGGAATCCAGCAGGGCAACCATGTCGGCAGTCAGTTTGTGCAGCGTATCGAAATCCAAAGCATCGGTTTGTTTTTCCATCAGGGCGACAAAGCGCGACATATGCGTGCCTTTTTGGTCGGCAGGCAGGAAAACCGTCATGGTCAGGCGGGCGACGGTGGA
>NZ_JBQCTZ010000138.1:0-9219 GCF_051963715.1 Neisseria sp. P0001.S005
TTCATCGGCGGCAAATACATCGGCGGCAGCGAAGACTTGGAAGCTTACTTGGCTAAAAACTAATTGCCTGTATGCTTGAGACGGCTTGAAAAGGCCGTCTGAAAGATAAAATATAGAGTTATTCAGACGGCGTTTACAATTCGGCGTTCTGAATAACTCTATATTCGCAAGTAGAATTTGAGATTATTGTTTTAAATTGATATTTAGTAATTGGCTATTAATTTTTATTTTTCGATAGTCAATAAAAATTTTGCCGTCTGAAACTGAATAAGCTGATGGCAATATCGGTTTGGATATAGACAGTAAGGATAAAATATGAAAAAGATTCAAGCAGATGTGGTAGTACTGGGTGGTGGTACAGCCGGTATGGGCGCATTTCGCAATGCCCGACTTCATACAGACAATGTTTACCTGATTGAAAACAATGTATTCGGAACAACTTGTGCGCGTGTCGGCTGTATGCCGTCCAAATTGCTGATTGCGGCTGCGGAAGCGCGCTATCATGCTCTGCATACTGATCCGTTTGGCGTGCATTTGGATAAAGACGGCGTAACGGTAAACGGCGAAGAAGTCATGCACCGCGTGAAGTCCGAACGCGACCGTTTTGTCGGTTTTGTGGTCAGCGATGTAGAAGAGTGGCCTGCCGACAAGCGCATTATGGGTACGGCAAAATTTGTTGACGAACACACCGTCCAAATCGATGACCACACTCAAATCACTGCAAAAAGTTTTGTGATTGCTACCGGTTCGCGCCCTGTGATTTTCCCTCAGTGGGAAGTTTTGGGCGATCGCTTGATTGTGAACGATGATGTTTTCTCTTGGGATACCCTGCCTAAGAGTGTGGCCGTATTCGGCCCTGGCGTAATCGGCTTAGAGTTGGGTCAAGCTTTACACCGTTTAGGCGTGAAAGTTGAAATTTTCGGCTTAGGCGGCATCATTGGCGGTATTTCCGACCCTGTTGTTGCTGAAGAAGCCAAAACTGTTTTTGGTGAAGAGTTGACTTTGCATTTGGATGCCAAAACCGAAGTCAAATTGGATGCGGACGGCAATGTTGAAGTTCATTGGGAACAAGATGGCGAAAAAGGCGTGTTCCATGCCGAATATGCTTTGGCTGCCGCCGGTCGCCGTCCGAACGTGGATAATATCGGTTTGGAAAACCTGAATATCGAAAAAGATGCACGTGGCGTGCCTGTTGCTGATCCGTTGACCATGCAAACCAGCATTCCGCACATCTTCATCGCAGGCGATGCGTCCAATCAATTGCCTCTGCTGCATGAAGCTGCCGACCAAGGCAAAATTGCCGGTCACAATGCCGCTATTTTCCCGAATATTGAGGGCGGTTTGCGCCGTAGCGTAATCGGCGTGGTGTTCACTAATCCGCAAATTGCCACTATCGGCTTGAAATACGCGCAAGTTACGGCGAAATATCAACCTGATGAGTTTGTAATCGGCGAAGTTTCCTTCCGAAATCAAGGCCGCAGCCGCGTTATGTTGGTAAACAAAGGCCATATGCGTTTGTATGCTGAGAAAGCGACCGGCCGTTTCATTGGTGCGGAAGTTGTCGGCCCTGCTGCCGAACATTTGGCACACTTGATGGCTTGGGCGCATCAAATGAAGATGACGATTCCGCAAATGCTGGATATGCCGTTCTACCATCCGGTTATCGAGGAAGGTCTGCGCACTGCATTGCGTGATGCCGATGCAAAATTGAAACAGGCTTGATTATTTGATGGAATAAAGGCCGTCTGAAACTTGTAGTGAGGTTTCAGACGGCCTTTTTTATGCTGTGAAGTTGTTAAATCAATTCTAAATCTGGACCGGCATTTTGCGCACGACGGCTTCGTAATTGAATGTCTAAGCGCAAGTCATGGGCGGAGTCGGCATTTTTAATGGCGTCTTGATAGCTGATATCGCCGTTTTCATACAAATCATATAAGGCTTGGTCAAAAGTAATCATGCCCATGCCGGTTGATTTTTTCATCATTTCTTTGATGTTGTGGACTTCGCCTTTTTGAATTAAGTCGGCAATAATCGGTGAATTGAGCAAAACTTCGACCGCCGCCACACGACCCCGGCCGCTTTCACGGGGAATCAGTCGTTGTGAAATAAAGGCTTGCAGGTTGAGCGACAAGTCGGTCAGCAACTGGGTACGGCGCTCTTCGGGGAAGAAGTTGATGATGCGGTCGAGCGCTTGGTTGGTACTGTTGGCGTGCAGTGTCGCCATACACAAATGGCCGGTTTCCGCGAAGGAAATGGCGTAGTCCATGGTCTCGCGGTCTCGGATTTCACCAATCAGGATAACATCCGGTGCTTGGCGCAGGGTATTTTTCAATGCAATCGGCCAATTTTCGGTATCTACGCCGATTTCACGTTGGGTAATGATGCAGTTTTTGTGTTGGTGGATAAACTCAATCGGGTCTTCGATGGTAATAATGTGGTCGAAGCTGTTTTCGTTTCGATAGTCGATAAGGGAGGCGAGGGAAGTGGACTTACCCGAACCTGTACCGCCGACAAAAATAACCAGACCGCGTTTTCTGAGGGCGATGTCTTTCAGAATAGGAGGCAGATTGAGCGTTTCAAATTTAGGGATATTACTGGTAATGGAACGGAATACCAAAGCAGTTGCACCGCGTTGAACCATGGCATTGACACGGAAGCGGCTGGTATCGGGCAGGCTGATGGCGAAGTTGCATTCGTTGGTGGAAGAAAATTCTTCGATTTGTTTGGAAGACATAATCGAAAAAGCGATTTCCATACATTTTTCAGCACTCAGCGGCTCATCGCTCAGTCGCATGATTTTGCCGTCCACTTTCATGGCCGGCGGGAAATTAGTGGTAATGAAAAGGTCGGAGCCTTTGTATTTGTTCATGTGGCGTAGCCAAGTGAACAATTCTTCTTTTGCGCCCGGAGTATTTTCGTCAAACATAAGAATTCAGATAGTTAATGTTAAGTTATTTTATTGAGAATAATTATAACAGAAGCAATCATTATTTGCTGTTTTGCCACTAGAGTGGCTATCTGTTTTAAATTGAGTGTCGTGCTGGGAATATAGCAGATTTTTCAGCATCCCTGTGATTTTAAATTCTGCTGTTATAATGTTGCCCGATTAGTGAATGGAAAGGTAATGAGATGTCAGTACAAACAATTGCCGTGGTCGGCGCAATGGAACAGGAAATCGAGCTTTTGCGTGAAAGCATGGCCAATGTCAAGCATGTGTCTTTCGGTAAATTCTCGGCGTATGAAGGTGAATTGGCCGGAAAACGCATGGTATTGGTTTTGAGCGGTATCGGCAAAGTCAATGCGGCGGTTTCGACTTCTTGGGTCATTCATCAGTTTGCACCGGATTGCGTTATCAATACCGGCAGTGCAGGCGGTTTGGGTAAGGGCCTGAAGGTCGGTGATGTGGTCATCGGTGAAACTGTGGCGCATCACGATGTTGACGTAACGGCTTTTGGTTATGTTTGGGGGCAAGTACCGCAACTTCCTGCTGTGTTCGTATCAGATGAGAACCTGATTCGCCAAGCAGAAAAGGCGGCGCAAGTGTTTGAAGGTGCGACTGTAACTCAAGGCCTGATTGTCAGTGGCGACCGTTTTGTACACGGCAGCGAAGGTGTCGCGGAAATCCGCAGCCATTTTCCTGACGTAAAAGCAGTGGAAATGGAAGCTGCGGCGATTGCGCAGACTTGTCACCAGTTGGAAGTGCCGTTTGTGATTATTCGTGCCGTATCCGATTCGGCAGATGAGAAAGCGGACATCAGCTTTGAAGAGTTTTTGAAAACGGCGGCCGTCAGCTCGGCGAAGATGGTGACCGAGATTGTCAAATCGCTATAAAATCATGCAAAAGCGTTGAATTTCCGTTAGAATACGGAACGATTCAACCTTATTCTAAGGCCGTCTGAAAACCGAATCCCTGTTTTTTCAGACGGCCTTTCAGCCTTTAATTGCATTTATCTTAATAACAATATGAAAAACATACGGAATTTCTCCATTATTGCCCACATCGACCACGGCAAATCGACGCTTGCCGACCGTTTTATCCAATACTGCGGCGGTTTGGATTTGCGTGAAATGAGTACGCAGGTGCTCGATTCCATGGACATCGAAAAAGAGCGCGGCATTACCATTAAAGCGCAAACCGCCGCGCTCAACTATAAAGCACGTGACGGGCAGGTGTATCAGCTCAACCTGATTGATACTCCGGGACACGTCGACTTTTCTTACGAAGTCTCCCGTTCGCTGTCCGCCTGCGAAGGCGCGCTTTTGGTCGTTGACGCATCGCAAGGCGTGGAAGCGCAAACCGTGGCGAACTGCTATACCGCGATTGATTTGGGCGTGGAAGTCGTGCCTGTTTTGAACAAAATTGACTTGCCTGCCGCAGAACCCGAGCGCGTGGAGCAGGAAATTGAAGACATCATCGGTATTGATGCCGTTGGTGCGGTACAGTGTTCCGCTAAAAGCGGCATTGGTGTGGAAGATGTTTTGGAAGAAATCGTTGCCAAAATCCCTGCGCCGACCGGCGATGAAAATGCGCCGTTGCAAGCGGTTATTGTCGATTCATGGTTTGACAACTATGTCGGCGTGATCATGTTGATTCGTGTGAAAAACGGCACCATCAAGCTGAAAGACAAAGTGCGCTTTATGAGCACCAAGGCGGAAACGCAGGTTGAGCAGCTGGGCGTATTCACACCAAAATCAGTTCAAAAACAAGAACTCAAAGCCGGAGAGGTGGGCTTTTTGATTACCGGCGTGAAAGAATTGGGTCAGGCGAAAGTCGGCGATACGGTTACGTTGGTTGCCAACCCCGCTTCTGAGCCGCTGCCCGGCTTCCAAGAAGTACAAAGCCAGGTATTTGCAGGCCTTTATCCGGTGGAAAGTCACGACTACGAAGCCTTGCGCGATGCGTTGGAAAAATTGCAGCTTAACGATGCTTCGTTGAAATTTGAGCCTGAAGTTTCCCAAGCATTGGGTTTCGGCTTCCGTTGTGGCTTCTTGGGTCTGTTGCACTTGGAAATCGTGCAGGAACGTTTGGAGCGCGAGTTCGACATGGACTTGATTACCACCGCGCCAACGGTGGTTTATGAAGTCGTGTTGAAAAACGGCGAGAAAATCGAAGTTGAAAACCCGTCCAAACTGCCTGAAATCAGCACCATCGAAACCATTCTTGAGCCGATTATCACTGCGACCATTCTTGTGCCGCAGGAATATGTCGGCAACGTCATGACTTTGTGTAACCAAAAGCGCGGCGTTCAGGTCAATATGCAATACATGGGCCGCCAAGTCATGCTGACTTATGATTTGCCAATGAACGAAGTCGTAATGGATTTCTTCGACAAACTTAAATCCACTTCGCGCGGTTATGCTTCGTTGGACTACCATTTCAAAGAATTCCAACCGTCTGATTTGATTAAGCTCGACATTATGGTCAACGGCGAAAAAGTCGATGCCTTGAGCCTGATTGTACACCGTCAAAGCGCCGTTCACCGCGGTCGCGAGCTGGCATCGAAAATGCGCGAACTGATTCCGCGCCAGATGTTTGATATTGCCGTACAGGCCGCTATCGGCAGTCAGATTATTGCCCGTGAGAACGTCAAAGCCCTGCGTAAAAACGTTTTGGCGAAATGTTACGGCGGCGATATTACGCGTAAGAAAAAACTTCTTGAAAAACAAAAAGCAGGTAAGCGCCGCATGAAACAAGTGGGCAATGTGGAAATTCCGCAAAGCGCATTCTTGGCGATTCTGCAAGTGAGTGATAAATAATGAGTATAAATCTGACTTTAGGCGCAATCGTTGTACTGCTTGCCGGCTTGGTCCTCAACTTCAAAAGCAGCAAAGAGCGTCAGGAAAATGGAGAATGGAGCTCCGGCCTGCAATGGAGTTATCTTCTGTGCATGGTCGGCGTATTCGGCATTTTGTCCGAGTTCATGAGCTTTACCGCCGTATTGCTGGTGTTTGTCGTGTTTACCGGTATTGTTTGGGCAATCCATAAAGGCCGTCTGAAAAAAAGCGAGACCGGCGAAGACAATGCACATTTTACCGACTATATGGGCGGCTTTTTCCCCATCATCTTGGTTATCTTTGTGTTGCGCAGTTTTATTGCCGAGCCGTTCCAAATTCCGTCCAGCTCCATGCGTCCGGGCTTGGTCAAAGGCGATTTTATCTTGGTGAACAAATTCTCTTACGGTATCCGCCTGCCGATTTTGAATAAGGTCGTTATCCCAGTCGGCAACATTGCCCGAGGCGATGTTGTGGTGTTCAATTACCCACTTCAGCCTGAGATGAATTATATCAAGCGTATCGTCGGTATTCCGGGCGACGTTGTGGAATACCGTGATAAGGTTTTGACTGTTAATGGTGAAATTATTTCCGAAAAACCAAACGGCAATTATCAATACGCAGATGATACTGATCCGTCTATGATTCATACGCTTGAGCGTTTTCAGACGGCCTTGAACGGCAAAAACTTTGATGTGGTTAAAGAGGCCGGTCAGCCTTCCGTATCTATTGCCGTATTGAACAAATACACCTCCGAAGTGATGCCTGAAAGCAATTACTCGCTTGAAACAAGCGGTTTGGAAAATTGCGAATACGCAGAAGACGGCAATGGCTTTATCTGTAAAGTTCCTGAAGGCCATTATTTCGCTATGGGTGACAACCGCGACAACAGCGCCGATTCTCGTTACTGGGGATTTGTCGATGACAAGTTGATTGTCGGTAAAGCCTTCTTTGTTTGGATGAACTTTGGCGAACTTAGCCGTATCGGTACCAGTATCAAATAAGCAATAAACAGATTAAAAGGCCGTCTGAAATTTTTCAGACGGCCTTTTTTGTATTTATTTTTTGTCTTTTAACGAACCTAAATAAATCCCTAATAAAGTTAAAGTGGCGCCGCTCCATTGGATGGCATTAATCGGTTTATCCAACCAGAAATAATCGATCAACATGGCGGCGACTGGTTCGGAGAGAAGCAAGAGTCCGGTCAGTGATAAGGATAAAAGCGGGATGGCGTAAGCAATCAATGCCCAAGCGAAGCATTGCATGACGATGCCGTAGATGGAGACTAGAATCACATCGTTTAAAGTTTTGGGGTAAAGATGGGCGGCATCGAATAGCAGCGATGGGATGACCAGCGCCATTGCGCCGCCAAAGCTTAAAATCATCATCAGCGGAAACAAACCGACTTTTTCCTGCTCATGGGTTTTGCGTACGAAAACCATAGACAGGGCCAGCATGGCACCGGACACTACGCCGCTGACAAATCCCCATGCGGCATTGTCGTTATGACCGAACTCTGGGCTGCCGATTAAGGCTACGCCTATGGTGGCCAATATCAAACTTAAAATTTGCAGGGCGCTTAGACGTTCCGAATAAAAGAAGAAGCCGATGGCGGCTAAAAAGAAAATCTGCAGGCTGTTGAGCAAGGTGGAAATGCCGGGGCCTACGGCGTGAATGCTTTCATGCCAAAGGGCGAGGTCGAATGCGAGGAAAACGCCGGATAAGACTGCGTAGCCGACTGTTTTTCTTTTCGTGGGTATTTTTTGTCTGAAAAAACGCCCGAGCAGAAAGAATATAGGGGCGGCGATCAGCAAGCGCCAGAATGCGATGGCGTAAGGGCCGACATCGACAAATTTGACGATCAAACTGCCTAAGCCGAAGACGACGCAGCCGATGACCAATAGGGGCGCTGCATAATTTCCCGAACGTGTGTTCATCGGCTTCTCCAAGAATCAAATGAAGGCGATTATTCCATAAAAGATAGCTGGGGCGCTAATGATAAATAGTCGTAAGCCAAGATAAAGGGTTTATGATGAAAGGCCGTCTGAAAACTGTTTCAGACGGCCTTTTGATGATTTTCTGGCTTGATTTCGTATTGTTGTAGTATAAAATCGTTTTACGCCGTGTTTTCAGACGGCCTGATCAGTTTTGGTTTTGAGAAAAGGATATTGGAAATGGCAAACCCTATTCGTGCGTTTTTGGATTATGTGCCGTCAGTTGATGAGTCTTGTTTTGTAGATGAGACTTCGGTAGTGATTGGCGAAGTGTCACTGGCGGAAGATGTATCAATTTGGCCTTATGCTGTATTGCGCGGCGATGTGAACAGTATTTCTATCGGCAAGCGCAGCAATGTGCAGGACGGCAGCGTTTTGCATGTGTCGCATAAGAATGCGGCGAAGCCTGACGGTTCGCCTTTGATTATCGGCGATGATGTGACGATTGGGCATAAGGTCATGCTGCATGGCTGCCGAATTGGGAATCGTGTGTTGGTGGGCATGGGCTCGATTATTTTGGATGATACGGTTGTCGAAGATGATGTGATGATAGGCGCGGGCAGTTTGGTGCCGCCGCGCAAGCGTTTGGAAAGCGGTTTTTTATACGTCGGCTCGCCTGTGAAACAAGTGCGTCCGCTGACGGATGAGGAAAAGGCATTTTTGACGTATTCCTCTGCGCATTATGTCCGCCTGTCCGGTCAGCATAAAATGTCAAAATAAGGAAAACCAATACAATGAACGCAATTTATCTGGCTTCGGGCAGTCCGCGCCGTCGTGAGATTTTGGAGAATTTGGGTTTCACGGTACACCGCCTTCCTGCGGATATTGATGAAACCCCTAAAGAAGGCGAAGCCGCAGTAGAGTATGTGCGCCGTATGGCATGCGAGAAAAATCAGGCGGCGGTGGCGCAATGGTTTGCTGCTCATGATCAAGAGCCTGAGTTTGCTCTATTGACGGCGGATACGACGGTGGCGGATGGTGCGGCTATTTTGGGTAAACCGGAGTCCGAGGCTGATGCGGTCGATATGCTGGAACGCTTGTCCGGACGGACGCATCAAGTATTGACGGCTGTATGCGTTTACTGGCAAGGAGTACGTTATGATGTGGTGCAGACGAGCGAAGTGCGCTTTAAAACGTTGACGGCTGAGGAGATTGCAGCCTATGTTGCCAGCGGCGAACCGATGGACAAAGCCGGTGCGTATGGGATTCAGGGCTTGGGCGGCGTATTTGTCGAGCATTTGCAGGGTAGCTTTACGGGCGTGATGGGTTTGCCGGTTTATGAGACCGCGCAACTATTGAAATCCTTGGGTTTGGAAGCGCCGCCGTTTGCTTAAAATTAGGCAAATGCCGTCTGAAAGCGTGCCGACAAAAACGCTTGTTTCAGTTACAATACTGCCTTAAACAGCTTGCTTGAAGAAAGATATGAAAGAACATAAGGCCCGGAAACGCTTCG
>NZ_JBQCTZ010000139.1:0-9104 GCF_051963715.1 Neisseria sp. P0001.S005
TCGGCAGAGGTGCTGAAACGGCGTGCGGACGGCAGGAAGGGCTGCGATACGGGAACCATGTCGATGCAGTCGACGGGACATGGGGTAACGCACAAGCCGCAGCCGGTGCATTCGTCGCTGATGACGGTGTGCATCAGTTTGGATGCTCCCATAATGGCATCGACAGGGCAGGCGCGGATGCAGGCGGTACAGCCGATACAGACGGCTTCGTCAATCAGGGCTACGGCTTTGATTTGTGTTTTTGCCGGAGCGAGGTAGGGCTTGCCCAATAGGTCGGCAATGTCTTTCATGACGGTTTCCCCACCCGGCGCGCACAGGTTTACCGGCGCTTCCCCTGCCGACAGGGCGCGCGCATAGGGTAAGCAGCCTTCATAGCCGCACTCACGGCATTGGGTTTGCGGCAACAGGCGGCTGATGCTTTGGATGGGAATGGTCATCATGGATAGTCAAAATCGAAAAGGCGCATTATATCAGATTGTTGCGTTTGTTTTGGCGAAACCCGCTTTGCTTATTTTAGTGAAACTCTCCACGCTTGTTTTGGGAAACTCGTTACAATCGTTTTGGCGAACTCGCTACACTCGTTTTCAGACGGCCTGAGTCGGGTTTGCGTTATAATTTTGAAATGGATTTATTCGGGTAATTAGGAATGACGGCTACACTTTGCCCCTGTCAGTCGGGGCGCGTTTATGCGGAATGTTGCGCACCGTTTCATGCGCGTGAGGCGGCGGCCTCGACGGCGGAAGAGTTGATGCGTTCGCGTTACAGCGCGTATGTTTTACAGGAAATCGACTATATCGTGGACACGACTGTCCCTGCGCAGCAGAATTTGTTGGACAAGCAGGATTTGGCGTCATGGAGTAGACAGACGCAGTGGTCTGGATTGAAGGTTATCCGTCATGTGCCGTTTGGTAAGCTGCATGCTTTGGTCGAGTTTGAGGCGTATTTTGAGGAGAACGGGCAAACTGAGTGCCATCATGAATTGTCGGCGTTTGTGAAAATAGACGGGCGTTGGTACTTTATTGATCCGACCGTTGCCTTGCCGACGATGAAACAGCCTTGTTTGTGTGGCTCGGGCAAAAAGTTTAAGGCGTGTTGCGGACAGTTTTTCAAATAGTAGTGTAAACAGGCCGTCTGAACGTTCAGACGGCCTGAGCTGTTTTTTCAGATAAAAAAAACCATTCATACTAAGGGAGAAGTATGAATGGCCAATACATTGCGGGAAAACGTCTTACTTGCTGCACCGCCCAAAAGGGATGAAAGAGCGGTGTTGTGTCAGCGATTAATATTCTACCGTTTTTAGTATTAAATGCTGTTAAGAAGTGAAATAATTTCAATAAGTTGCAAGATAATCGTGATTTTTTGAGGATGAACGGTATTTTTACTGATTTTCTCGAATCCATTTTACCCATTGCTGAAACAGCTCGGGTTGCAATGCGGCGATGACGGAACGCTTGAATACATGTTCGCCGCTCCAAAAATCGTCGCCCTCCAAAGTGGTCAGACAGCCGCCGGCTTCTTCAAAAATCAATGCGCCGGCAGCGTAGTCCCACAGCTTTTGTCCGCCGTGGATGTAAATATCGTAGCGGCCGCTGGCAAGGTAGCACCAATCGAGCGTGCTGCTGCCCATGCTGCGGATTGTGCCGAATGGGGCAAGGGTGTTCATGCGGCTGGCGAGTTTGCCCGAACGCAGGTATTTGATTTCTACGCCGGCAATGGATTCGTTGAGTTTTTTGTTTTCGGAGCGCAGCGGCAGCGGCGTGCCGTTGAGGAATGCGCCTTTGCCGCGTTCGGCATAGAAACATTCGCCGCTGACCGGATTGTAAATCACGCCCAATTCGGCGTGGCCGTTTTTAACCAGCGCGACGGATACAGCAAAATGCGGCAAACCGTTGACGAAGTTGTTTGTGCCGTCGATGGGGTCGACAATCCACAGGCCGTCTGAATGTTCGTTCCACAAACGGGTTTGCTCCTGAGCGCTCATCTCCTCGCCCAACATCGGGCAATCCTCCAATAAGGGCAGGGCGGCGGCAAAAGCGGTTTGTGCGGCCAAATCTGCTTCACTCAAAACCGAGCCGTCTTCCTTGCGTCGTGACGGCGTGTTCAGAAAACGCGGCATGACTTCGGTTTGGGCGATGTGGCGGACGACTTTCTGTAAACGGTATAGCACGGCGTATCCTTGTTTTTTGCAGTTTTGCGTGACAGTGGATTAAAATTCGGGAAGTTTTCAAATTATAGTGGATGAAATCGAAATCAGGCAGGAGCATGTCGCCGTGTTTCAACTTCATTCATGAAATTTTAAATTTAAATTATATACATGAATAAAGCAGGAAACCATGCCCCGATTTTATGTTGATTTTGCCTTAATTCCAGACAGCGTGGTCGAATTGCCCGATAATGTGGTGCGCCATCTAAATGTATTGCGCGTGAAAAACACGGAAGAAATCGTGTTGTTCAACGGCAATGGCAAGGCATATCCGGCTTTGCCCGAAGTTTTGGAAAAACGCCGCGCCAGCGTGCGTATTCTGCGTGAAGAGGCAACGGACAACGAATCGCCGCTGAACATTACGTTGGTACAGGCGGTATCCGCCGCCGAGCGCATGGATTTTACTTTGCAGAAAAGCGTGGAATTGGGCGTGGCAGAAATTCGCCCGGTCATCAGCGAACGCTGTGTCGTCCGCTTGAGCGGCGAACGCGCTGAAAAGCGGGTGGCACGTTGGCAGGAAATAGTCGTTTCGGCGTGTGAACAAAGCGGCCGCAATATTGTGCCGAAGGTTTTGCCACTGACGACTTATGCACAGGCTCTGCAGCAGTTGCCGCAGGAAACAACCAAACTGTTAATGAGCTTGAACCGCGCACAAAAACTGGGCGATGTTCGGCCGCAATCCGGCAAGGTCGTGTTTATGGTCGGCCCGGAAGGCGGCTGGACGGAGAAGGAAGAGCAGCGGGCACTTGATGCCGGTTTTCAATCCGTTACGCTTGGCAAACGGGTGTTGCGTACCGAAACCGCCTCACTTGCGGCCATTGCCGCCATGCAGACGCTTTGGGGCGATTTTGCATAAAGTTCAGGCCGTCTGAAAACGAGCGTAGCGAGTTTCGCTAAAGCGAGCTGTTGCTTCATGAGATAAAAATGGGAGTTTAAAAAATGTCTTACACCTTTACACTGGTCGAGCACGAGCTGGAAGCGGAATTGAAAAAGTTAATCGTGCAAGAGGCCGATAAGGCCGACGATGTGGATATGGATGATTTCACCGACGATGCACTTTTGTTTGGCGATGACAGTCCGGTCGGTTTGGATTCGCTTGATGCGCTGCAAATCAGCGTTGCCTTGCAACAGTATTTCCAAGTGCGTCTGCAGGGCGACCGGATGGTGCGCAAACATATGATGTGCGTACGCGATTTGGCGGCGTTTATCCGTGCGGAGCATGGCGCGTGAGTTGGGTTTGCGGTACGGCGGCCACTTCTGCCTTTAATCCGCAAACGGATTTCAGACGGCCTGATGCGGTGTCTTATACGTTTTTAAACCAACCGCAGCAGGCTGCTTATTTTCGTGCATTCGCCGACGACAGTTTAGGGCGGAAGGAATTTGCGGATATCGCCGAACAACATTTGCACCGAGCTGCCGAAAATGCAGGCTGGCTGTCTGAAAGTTGGCATGATGCGCCGGTGTTTATTGGTTCCAGTTCCTATTCCATCTCCGAATATGAAAACCGCCATGTTGCGGGCAATAGGGCGGTAGAGGAACACAATCTGCTTTATCTTGCCGAAGATTTGCGCCGGCGTAGCGGCAATCGGCAGATTTTCAGTTTCGCTACTGCCTGCACTTCATCCGCCCATGCGCTGATTCAGGCGGATTATTATTTGCGCGGCGGGGCGGAGCGTGCCTTTGTGCTTGGTATTGAAAACCTCAACCGGCTGACTTTGCTGCATTTTCACAGCTTGGGTTTGCTGGCCGAACAGTATCAGCCTTTTGGCGGAAACGGTTTGATTTTAGGCGAAGGTGTTGCCGCGCTTGCCTTATCTTCCGCTGCTCCTGAATCTTCAGGCCGTCTGAAACTTATAGGACACGCTGCCAATACAGGCAATGACCTGATTCAAAGCGATGGCCAAGCGCAAGAGCAAGTGATGCGACGTGCGTTAGATATTGCAGGCATCGCTCCTGAAAGCATTGCGGCCGTTAAAACACACGGCATCGGTACGGCTGACAGCGATGGCGCCGAATTGGCCGCACTGGAAAATATATTCGGTACGCTGCCGCCTCTAATGGCGTTCAAACCGCAAATCGGACACACGCTTGGCGCCACGGCAGCCCTTGAAACAGCCCTGCTTTTATCCGCTTTAAAACAAGGCGGAAGCAGCGATTATCAGGGGCAGGAAATTCGTTTTTCCGAGTGCGCGGCTTCACAAAAAGGCGGCTTTTTCTGTTTGGCCAATCAGTTTGGCTTTGGCGGCAGCAACACATCTTTGGTATGGCAATGGCAACCGTAAATCCTAATATCCGTATTACTGCCGCTGTGCGTTTTGATACTGACGCCGGCACCAGCGGAAAAATCCTCAAACAAACCTTAAAGCAGCAAAGCGGTATAGATACCCGCCGCCTCAGCCGTTTGAGTTTGATTGCCGCGCTTGGTGCAGGGCAACTGAAGGAACAAAGCGAAATCCGTCCTGATTGCGCTGTTTTTCTCGGTACGCCGTTTTCTTCGCCATCCGTATTTGAAAAAATGGCAGACAATGTGCTGAACCATCACGCCGCGATGCCGTTTGACTTTATTGCCAACCTACACAATGCTCCCGTTTTTCATGCCGCGCGAGCGTTAGGAACGCATGGTGCAACTTTGGTTGTTACTGCCGACAACAATGTAGATACCTGCTTTCATCCATTATCTCTGGCGATGCAGTCTTTGCAAAATGGCGGACAAGCTGCGGTTGGTTGGGCATATGAACATCAAGCAGCTCATGCCGATACTCATGAAGGCAGTATTTGGATTGTGCTTGAAGCCGGTGCAGAGCAGGGTGTTCCCGTTGTGTTGAATGATGAAGGTACTCAGACTGATAGGCCGTCTGAAAATCCGCAATATTATTGGCAAAATATCGCCGATTGGATAGAAGCAGTAATGGCGCACGAGGGTAGGGTTGTAAAGAAATGTACTTTGGCGTGATCGGCAAATGATTAGTATTTGTCTTTTGAATAAATAAGGTTTGCACCATTAAAAAGGCCGTCTGAAAATATTTTCAGACGGCCTTTTTGTATCAAAAACCAATCAACGAGACATCTCGCCTTGAATAGCGCGGATATTCGCTTGACGGGCGTTGATGGTACGGGTCAGTTGTTGGATTTTAATCTGATCGCCTTTTTGTTTGGCCGCGTTCAACTGGGTTTGAAGGCGGGTAATGGCAGCCTGTTCATTGCGTACTTCGGTCTGCAATATCTGTTTGCGGGTTTCTTTAGGGCTTGGCTTAGGAGCCGGCGTAACCACAGGAGCAGTACGGATAACAGGGGCTTTGTATTTGCTGTATGAAGAAGCGCGTGATTTGCCCGGACGGTTGCGCAAGATAATATTCAGACGCGGATTGGCGGCTTCGGCTGTGTTGGTTACGCTGGTAATCGGAATATGGGGCAGAATTTTGATATCGTTGTAAACATTGCTTGGATCAAACGGAATATTAGCAGCCGGTGTATATGCCTTAGGGAAAGGTGTTTGCGCAGATATTTTGCTTTGATCTACCGGGGAAACCGTTGTAGCAGGTTTATTTGGTACATTTAATTCTACTGTTGGCGCAACAACGGTTTTAATCGTTTGTTCGTTAGCCGTGTTTGCGACAGTTGTTTTACCAGTATTGGTGTTTTTTGTATTCTGTCGGGTTGAGGTTTTGGTATAGGCTTTACCTTTACGCTTGGTTTCAACTTTGATAGGTGTTTTGTCAATTGCTTCATCTGAGGCAATTACGGTTTGGTTATTTTGTTTGGCCGTAGTTCTATCAGGTGTTTGGGGTGAAACAACAGGATTCTGAATAATTGTTTGAGGGATTTGAATCGCAGATGTTGTTGGAAGGGTTTGCGTAATAGGGGCAGGAGTATTGTTTGGAGTTTGATCAGCCATAGTTTGAGGCTGTGCAGTAGCAGGCATGACGTTGAGAACGTCGGTAGTGTCAATTTCAGACTTTATTGTAGGGGTAGTGTCTAAAACAGCTGTATCGCTGAGAATGGCAAGGCCGTCAGCAACATTTTTGTCAATTTGAGAAGTTAGACGTGCTTGTGCCATCGGAATGGAAATAGGTGCGGGAATACCGTATTCATTTCGAGCAACAACGACTGGGGTTTGTACCGCGGACGTTGCTTGAGAAGCATGAACGTAGTCAGCGGCAGATGTTTTAAATTCTGTTGTTTGTACCGTTTTTAAAGCAGACATATCGTTGATAATAGCAGAACCATTTGTAACGGATTTATTAGTTGGTTCAGATTCAGTAAATACGTTAGGTTCTGCAACAGTGCTGCTCTCTGTGGTGGTGTTTGTGTCAACTACGCGGCAGGTATTGTTGAGTGGGTATGAAGCATAAACAGAGATGCCTTCAACATTGCAGACATACTCGGCAGCGTTGGCGGCGGCGGGGAGGGCCAGGCTGAGGGCAATGGCGGTTTTGCAGAAAAACGGTTTCATAAAGGCAATAGAATCAGGTTGTTTGTTTAAAGTGTAATTATACTATGTACACTGTCAGCATCCGCCAACTTATTTTTAGGCGGTGTAAAACTGTGGCTGAAAGGTTGAAAATTGGAATAAAAGGTCTTAGGCCGTCTGAAACTTGTTATATAAAGTTTCAGACGGCCTTTGTTGTCATAGTGGATTAAGCGTTTAACAGGCTTTCGTCCAATGTCAGCTCTTCGTTTTTATTGACGGCTACTTTGCGTGCCAAAACGTTTTGGGCGATTCCGTGTGCTTCGGCAAGAGAGTGCATCAGGTAAGTACCGCATTGGTATTCGTTCAGTTCGGGGATTTTGCTTTGGTCTTGAACGGTCAAAACATCCTGCATTGAAGCGAGCCATGCGTCGGCTACTTTTTGCTCGTCGGGCGTGCCGATGAGGCTCATGTAGAAACCGGTGCGGCAGCCCATCGGTGAGATATCGATGATTTCAACGCCGTTGCCGTTTAAGTGATCGCGCATAAAGCCTGCGAACAGGTGCTCCAGCGTGTGAATGCCTTTTTCAGGCAGGATTTCTTTGTTGGGAATGCAGAAACGCAGGTCAAACACGGTAATAGTGTCGCCTTTGGGCGTGGTCATGGTTTTTGCCACGCGTACGGCAGGGGCATGCATACGGGTGTGGTCAACTTTGAAACTGTCTAGTAGGGGCATTTGGGTGTCCTTTGAGGTAAATAGATTTTTAGCTAGGGATATTTGAAGACTGAATCACAATTCCGCAATCTCAACTGCTTCGCCCGAAGCCTCACTCAGTGCTTCGTTTAAAACGTCGTAGAAATCGCGGCTGTCGCGCGTTGCCAGCCATTTGCCGTTTTGCTCGGCGAAATGGTAGCCGCCGCTTTTGGCGGCAATCCACAATTCTTGGTTGGGCGTGTGGCGGTTGACGATGATTTGCGTGCCGTCTTCGGCTTCGATGGTCAGTACGTTTCCGGCAAACTGGCAGTCGAAATCCCAGCCGTTTTCGTCGATTTGGTCTTCGATGTGTTCGAACAATTCTTCGCTCATGCGGATGAATTCGCTTTCGGTCATCATGGCTTTTTGTGTGGTTTTTGTTTAAGATACCGAATCTTGCCACATTCGTAATGATGAAGAAAGTTTTACTGATGAAATACGGCGTATTTTTTGCAGCAGCAACGGCTCTGCTGCTCTCTGCCTGCGGCTACAAAGGCGATCTCTACCTGCCCAAAGAAGGCGACAAGGCGCGCTTCGGCGTGATTCAAACCGGCTTGAAATTCGATACGGCAAAAGAGCCGACCACTCAAACCAACGATTAAAAAAGACTTCACAAACATGACCTTATCCTGCGAACAAATCCCTTATTCCCACCTTGCCGAAGAGTTTGGTACGCCGCTTTATGTGTACAGCAAATCTGCGCTGACCGAGGCGTTTGAAAACTACCAAACCGCGTTTGCCGCTTTGAATCCGCTTGTCTGCTACGCGGTTAAAGCGAATAGCAACTTGAGCATCATCAAGCACTTTGCTTCTTTGAGGAGCGGTTTTGACATTGTGTCCGGCGGCGAGTTGGCGCGCGTTTTGGCGGCCGGCGGCGATGCGGCGAAAACGATTTTTTCCGGTGTGGGTAAGAGTGAGGCAGAAATCGAGTTTGCGCTGAATGTCGGCGTGAAATGCTTCAATATGGAAAGCATCCCCGAAATCGACCGCATTCAAAAAGTTGCCGCGCGTTTGGGTAAAGTCGCCCCGGTTTCCCTGCGCGTCAATCCCGATGTCGATGCCAAAACCCACCCTTATATCTCCACCGGTTTGAAAGCCAATAAATTCGGTATTGTCTATGCCGATGCGCTTGAGGCCTATCGTCATGCTTCCCGACAAAGCCATTTGAAAATCGTTGGTATCGACTGCCATATCGGCTCGCAACTGACCGACCTCAGCCCGCTCATCGAAGCCTGCGAACGTATTTTGGCCTTGGTCGACCAACTGGCAGACGAAGGCATTGTGTTGGAACACTTGGACTTGGGCGGCGGTGTCGGCATTGTTTACCAAGACGAAAATGTGCCTGATTTGGGAGCGTATGCCCAAGCCGTTCAAAAACTGATCGGCACACGCCGTCTGAAACTGGTCCTCGAGCCAGGCCGTAGTTTGGTTGGCAATGCAGGTGCGTTGTTGACGCGAGTCGAATTCGTCAAACATGGCGAAGAGAAAAACTTTGTGATGGTTGATGCAGCGATGAACGATTTGATGCGTCCGGCGCTTTATGATGCCTATCATCACATCGAAGCGGTCGAAACCAAAGACATTGAGCCTCTGACGGCCAATATCGTCGGCCCGATTTGCGAAACCGGCGACTTCCTCGGCAAAGACCGCACCATCGCCTGCGAAGAAGGGGATTTGCTGCTTATCCGCAGCGCCGGTGCGTATGGCTCAAGCATGGCGAGCAACTACAACACGCGCAA
>NZ_JBQCTZ010000140.1:0-9005 GCF_051963715.1 Neisseria sp. P0001.S005
TTGGTGCGCAGGGCGCGGATGGCTTCGACGGCCGTGTCGGCGCGGTCTTCGCTGGCCAGCAGATAGTTGGAACGGCCACCGGTTTTCTTGAATTTGCTTTTGAAGAAGTCGCGTTTTTGCTGGGTTTTGGAGTGTGGAACAAGAGCGACGACTTCCAAATTGAGGTTTTCGATTTCTTCAGATGACGTAATGCCGTTTTTCATGCGGTTGCGAATCATCAGCCACAAAGCGGTCAATGAACCTGCGGCAAGTGCGCTCAGGAGTGTGATGACAGCTTTGCGCGGGGCAACGGGGTTTTCAGGGACATAGGCATAATCAACGATGCGGACATTACCTTGCGCGCTGGCTTTCATGATGTTGAGTTCTTGTTGTTTGCTCAACAGTTGGACGTAGGTTGCTTGGTTGGTTTCTACGTCGCGGGTCAGGCGGATAACTTCTTGTTGGGTATTCGGCAACTCGGCAATTTGTTGGTTGATTTTGTTTTTAGCACGCTCGAGAACGGCAAGTTTGTCCAATACGGCTTTATAGGAAGGGTGTTCCGGCGTGTATAGCTCGGCCAAGCCTGCTTCTTCGGTTTTGAGCAGGGTAATTTGGGTTTCGATGCCGGTCAGGCTTTCCAATGCGCCTTTGGACTCGAGCGGAATGTCGAGGGAGCCTGATTGTTGGCGGTAGGCATTGAGTTTGTTTTCAGCGTCTTGCAAGGTTTCTTTCAAGCGTGGCAATTCTTCGCTGATGAAGGCCAAACCGCTGGATGCAACTTGGACGTCGCGTTCGCGGTTTTGCGCAACGTAGTTGTCGGCAATGCTGTTGAGGATGACACTGGTACGTTTAGGGTCAGTGCCGGTAAAGGTAAGGTTGATGATGGGGCTGGTTTTACCTTTGCTGATGACCGCCAGTTTGTTTTGGATGTTTTCGATGGCGCTGATGCGCGAGAACTTGGTCAACGCAAATTCTTGACCCGGATTGGCTAAGATTTGATCGATTTTGAGGGTGGTTTGATTGTTGATTTTCAGAGGTACGCCGACCTTGCCTTCTACAACGCGTTTGTCAGGCAGGGTAAGGGTATAGGCTTTGTTGCTCTTGGCGGTCAGCGTGAAGGTTTTGTTGAACCATTCGTCTTGTACGGTAAAGCTGCCGACGGTCAGTTTGGGATCAGGGTCGCCGCTGACGTTGTGCATCAGGCTGCCGATAACGGGTGTGTATTTGGCTTTGACTTCTTGGTCAAGCTGAAGGTCGTCAACGGTTTTACCCAGTACCAAGCGTGATTGAACCAGCTCGACTTCTGCTTCAGACGGCGTGGTTTGGTTGTTGAAGATGCTGTTGATTTCGGTCAGGATTTGGTTTTGTCGCGTTTCAATTTCCAGCATGGCGTCGGCACGGTATTGCGGAGTGGATGCCAGGCTGAAGGCTGCGCCAAGAATGCCGCCTGCAAGCAGGGCGGCGAGGATTTTGTATTTATTTGTCCAAATTACGCGCAGCTGTTGGCCGAAGTCGATGTCGTCGTTGTCTGCGCTGTAAGGTGTGTAGGTCGTTTTTTTCATTGCTTGCTTTCTTGTTCATGCCGGTTTTATACCGGTTGAGTTTTTCCGTTTAGTTTGGTTTTCCAAGTGTCTGCGGCAGCATTGAGCTGTTCAAAAACGGCTTCAAACATTTCGCTGCTTTGTTTGTATGGGTCAGGTATGGTTTTTTTAGGCAACCATTGGGCAAACAGCATGGTTTTGCTGCGTGCCGGCGGATGGATGTAGGCCACCATGTCGATTTGACTGGGCTCCATGACGAGAATCAAATCGGCCTGTTCGCACATCGGGGCGGTCAGTTGGCGTGGCGTATGGCCTGCAACGATGACGCCGTGTTTGAGTGCGGTTTTAATGGCCTGGAAATCGGCATCCTTACCTGCCAGTGCTTTTATGCCGGCGCTGCTGATTTGATGGCCGGGTAGTTTTTTCTGCATGATCCGCTCTGCAGTGGGGGAGCGGCAGATGTTGCCTAGGCAGACGATGAGTATGTTGTGGTACATGATATTGTTTTCGGTTTATGGTCTGAAAAAAACGTGAGTCAGACTATAAGATACTGCTTTTCCGTTTGTGCGGTGTGTACGGCTTTTGTATGCCGTTTATGTAATTAGCTTGGATTGTGCGTGATTTTGTATCCTGCTGTCAAACAAGGGTCTGACAGCAGGAACCACTGTTTATCTAAACGTATTGTCGAGGGTGTTGACGTTGCTGATGGAGTTGGTAATTTGTGACATTACGCGGTTCCAACGGGTAACCGGGGCGGCGGTAACGTAAACGGTATCTTCCGAACGCAGTTTGAATTCGCTGCCCAATGCGTAAGAAGTCGCATCTTTCAGGTTGAGCTGATAGATGTGGATAGGTTTGGCCGCGTCTTCTGGTGCGCGGCGGATTACGAATACGCCGGTTGCGTCAGCATAGTTTTGGTTCATACCGCCGACTTCTCCGAGCGCTTGGGTCAGGTTGAGGCCGTGATTGCCAATCGGCAGTGTGGCTTGTTTGCCGACTTCGCCCATGATGTAGATTTTGTTGTTGCTGCTGTTAGGAACGTAAACGATGTCGCCATGGCTGAGGAGATGGTTTTGCGACATATCGCCGTATTGCAGCATGTCTTGCAGGGAGATGGTGCGGTCGACGCCGTTGTGCGTCCATTTGATGTGTTGGGTGTCGGCACTTTGGGTAACGCCGCCTGCTTGGTTGATGGCATCCAAAATGGTCATCGGGATATTGGTAATCGGCAGCTGACCTGCTTGGTTGATGGCACCGGATACTGAAATGCGTTGCGAACGGAATTCGGTAACGTTGATGGCTACTTGAGGGTTTTTGATGTAGCGTTTCAGAAGGTTGGTCAGGGTGTTTTGCAATTCGTCCAAAGTTTTGTCTTTGGCTTGAATTTTGCCTGCCAGCGGGTAAGTAATATAACCGCCCTCATCTACCCAGGCCCCGCGGCTGACTTGGTTGGTTTGCGGGTTGCTTTGCTGGATAGGGGAGTTAAGGTCGGAGTGCGCCCAAACCATGATATTGAGGACGTCGCCGCTGCCGATGCGGTAGCGGTAAGCGCTTTTGCTTTGCTCCAAACCTTGGTTGTTTTGGGAAAGTACAGGCGGCTTACGCATTTTTTCAATCAGGTTGGGCGTGATGGGGTAAACGGCAACGCGGCTGTCGAGGTTGGTGTCGGCTGCGGTGTCGGTATCGGTGTAAACAATGGTTTTGGTTCTGGTTTTGATGGTTGAACCAGGAATGACTGTCGTGCTGTTACAGGCAGTCAGTGCGAATAGAGTAAGCAGGGAGAGCGTTTTTTTCATGTAGTAGTCCTTGCGGGATGGTGTCCGGGCCGTCTGAAAATGTTCAGATGGCCTTATTGTTTTGTTGCCAAACCAAGTCGCAGATACCGTCTTTAGATACGAAGCCTGTCGGTGCGCGCAGCAGAAGCTGGCGCAGGCTGTTTTGGTCGCTTTGGAGACAGGCAGTATGGAGTTCCGACAGTATGTCAGATAATTGCGTCCATGGAAGCATTACTTCACTGGCGGTCATAATACGGGGATGAGTGGTTTTTTGTACCTCGTTGCCGATGAGCAGTTCTTCATAAAGTTTCTCGCCCGGGCGCAGGCCGGTAATCTTGATTTCGATGTCGCCGTGTGGGTGTTGCTCGTCTTTGACTTTGAGGCCACTGAGGACAATCATTTGACGGGCAAGGTCGATGATTTTGACGGATTCGCCCATGTCGAGGACGAATACGTCGCCGCCTTTACCCATTGCACCGGCTTGGATAACCAGTTGCGCTGCTTCGGGAATGGTCATGAAGTAGCGGGTAATGTCTTGATGGGTCAGGGTAATCGGACCGCCTTCAGCAATTTGTTTTTCAAATACAGGGACAACGGAGCCGGACGAACCCAATACATTGCCGAAACGTACCATGCAGAAGCGTGTTTTTTGTTCCGGTTCGGCGGCAAGGGCTTGCAGGCAGAGTTCGGCCATGCGTTTGCTGGCGCCCATGGTATTGGTCGGACGGACGGCTTTGTCGGTGGAAATCAAAACAAAGGTGGAAACGCCTACATCTACGGCAGCCTGCGCGCAGCAGAGTGTGCCGAACACGTTGTTTTGAATGCCTTCGATGGTGTTGAACTCGACCATAGGGACGTGTTTGTAGGCCGCAGCATGGTAGACGGTGTCGACGTGATAGGCCTTCATGATGCTGCTAAGGCGTTCTTTGTTTTGAACCGAACCCAAAAGCGGTACGACTTCGACTTGACTGCCTTGCGCGGCTTGGGTTTCGCGCAATTCTTTGTCTATGCTGTACAGGGCAAATTCGGACAATTCAAACAACAGCAGTTTGGTCGGACGGCAGTTGAGAATCTGACGGCAAAGTTCGGAGCCGATAGAACCGCCTGCGCCGGTTACCATCACGACTTTGTCGCTGATGTCGGCGCTCATCAATTCAGGGCGCGGTGCCACAGGGGCGCGGCCGAGCAAATCGACCACAGAGATTTTTTTCAATGAGCTGACGTTGATTTTGCCGTCTACCAAATCTTTCATGCCCGGAATGGTCAGGACTTCGCATTTGTATGCTTCGAGGCGGCGGATGATGTCTTTGCGTTCTTCCGGCGTAGAACTTGGAATCGCCAGCAGAATTTTGCGGACGCCGTAGCGGCTGATCAGCATCGGGATTTCGTTGGGGTTGTGGACGGCAAGGTCATAGATGACGGTACGTTGGATTTTCGGGTTGTCATCGACAAAGGCGATGGCCGAGTATTCGTTAACCTGTTTGATGGCTTCCAACAACTGGCGGCCGGATTGGCCTGCGCCGTAGATGATGACGGGGGTCATCTGTTTGCGGTGATGGTCGGTCAGAATCGCGCGCAGGATCATGCGCGAGCTGGTTACGCCGACTACCAAGACCAAGAAATAGACGATGGGCAGGGCAAGATGCAGTTTTTGTTCAAAAATCAGGGTGGTCAGGCAGAACAAGATCGCTGAAATGATGCTGCCGAATGCGGCTGAAGTCAGGACGCGGATGCTGACGAAGCGTGTGACGGCGCGATAGAGGCCGATACGGATGAAAAGGATGATGGTCAGCACAGCGGTGCTACCAAAAGCCAGCCAGTTGGCGATGCTCAACCATTCGTCGGAATATTGTACTTTGAGGCTTTGAGCAAACCAAAACGCCACGAATATCATCAAGATATCGTGGATGACGAAAAAGGTTTTTTTAAGGTTGCGCGGCAGAGCCAGCAGGGTTTCCAAGTTCATTTTATATTTCTTGTGTCTGAGTGTTGTAATGTGGCTTGGTACGGATTGTTTGAAGCAGGCTGTTTTATTTTTTCAGACGGCCTGAAGTTGCAGGCCGTCTGAAAATGATTATGCTGAGGCTTCAGTCAATACGGCTTCGATGTTTTCTTTGCAGAACGCAATTTCTTCATCGGTCAGGGTTGGGTGTACTAAGAACATCAGGCTGGTGTCGCCCAACTCTACAGCGTTTTTCAAACGCTCTCTCGGACGCCAAGGCGTGTTGTCGAAGGCTTTTTCCAAATACACTTCGGAGCAGCTGCCTTGATAGCATGGGACTTTGCGCGCGTTCAGTTCGTTGACGATACGGTCGCGTGTCCAGCCGTCTTTTAAGTGTTCGGGTTTGACAAAAACATAGAACTTGTATTGCGCGTGTTCGATGTAGTCGGCTACTTCAACCAAACGGATGCTGGCAAATTTGCCCAAGCTTTCAGCCAGTTTGGCGGCGTGAGCTTGGCGGCGGGCAGTCCATTCAGGCATGCGTTTGAGCTGGATGCGGCCGATGACCGCCTGCATTTCCATCATGCGCCAGTTGGTGCCGAAGCTTTCGTGCAACCAGCGGAAACCGGGTGCGTGTTCGCGGTGGTACACGGCATCATAGCTTTTGCCGTGGTCTTTGTACGACCACATTTTGCTCCATAGCTCTTTGTCGTTGGTGGTGACCATGCCGCCTTCGCCGCCGGTGGTCATGATTTTGTCTTGGCAGAACGACCATGCGCCGACGTGTCCGATGCTGCCGACGGATTTGCCTTTGTATTTCGCGCCGTGCGCTTGGGCGCAGTCTTCGATCACCCACAAATCATGTTCTTTTGCCAAGTCCATGATGCCGTCCATTTCGGCGGGCATACCGGCGAGGTGAACCACGATGATGGCTTTAGTGTTTGGCGTCAAAGCGGCTTTGATGGTTTCGGCGCTGATGTTTTGGCTGTTCAAATCAACATCGGCAAACACCGGATTTGCGCCGGCGGTCACGATGCAGGATGCGGAAGCCAAGAAAGTACGCGAAGTGACAATCACATCATCGCCTTGGCCGGTGCCCATTGCTTTGAGGGCTACGTCCAAAGCCAACGTACCGTTGGAAAGGGCAACGGCGTATTGCGTGCCGACAAAAGCAGCAAATTCTTTTTCAAATTCACGACATTCCGTACCTGTCCAGTAGTTGACTTTGTTGGACAGCAGGACTTTGGAAACGGCATCGGCTTCTTCTTGAGTAAAGCTTGGCCATGGGGAGAGTGATGTATTAAGCATTTGTTTTTCCTGCGAAAAGACTGGTTGAGCCTTTGGGGGCGATTTCTTCCAGCAATTGGCGGTTGATCAGGGTGTATTTCTGACCTTTGATTTCGACGTATGCGCCGTCGTAAGGCGGGAACCAAAACGCACGGATTTTTTTCTCCACATCGTCGCCGTCGCGGATTTGCTTCATGGCTTCCATCTCATCACGGCTGACGTAGCGGCCACCGATGTTTGGCGTGGTTGGCAATTTGGTTTTCGACTCGATGGCGCGGGTGATGATGCGTCGTGCGAAATCTTCCAATGCCTGCATGGTTTTGCGTTCGAGCGATTGGGCGGTTTCTGTTTCAGCGTCAATAGGGAAGCGGTCCACTTCGATAATTTCGCCGGTATCGATGGAAGCATCAACGTAGTGGGCGGTATTGCCCCATTCGTTCAGCTCGTCCATGATGGCCAGATTGTAGCCGCCCGTGCCTTTGTATTCGGGCAACAGCGCAGGGTGGAAGTTGATCGTGCCTAAAGTCGGAATGCTCAGGAATTCATCACGCAGCTTGCGCCAGTAAAGGACGGACAAGCCCAAATCGTATTTCAGACGGCCTTCTCGCATTGCTTCCAAAGCCGTATCGAAGGTGTACAGGGGCAAGCCCAATTCCTGCGCGGCTGCCGTGGTCGGCGAGCCTTGCAGATGGCTGTCGGTCAAGACACCGACGATTTCGATATGGTCTTGTTTGGTCAAAAAACGAAGCAGGTTGGCGGAAACCTGTTTACGACCCATAAATAAGATTTTCATGGAGAAATGTCCCTTATGCATTTGCTTTTTCGGTGGCGGAAGTTGTCAGTGTAGTCAATTCTTCCAGGGTGTTTATCCAAAGGGTGGGCTGGTATTCATGACCGTATTGCTCGGGATCGGCTTGATGAATATTGTGCGGCTTAGGCATGATGCCAATGGAGAGCCACCCCAGTTTGTTGGGTGCGACAAAATCTTTTTTGATGTTGTCGCCGATGTAGATGAAATGTTTTGCAGCCGGATATTTGTTTTGCAGGAAGACAAAACGCTTATCTTCGGGTTTTTCCGATTGCATGGCTTCCGAAATCAAAATGTCGTCAAACAAATCGGTCAACCCCAAGGCCTGTATTTTCAAACGCTGTGTCAGACTGCGGCCGTCTGTAATCAGGGCGCGTGCGGCAAAAGGGCGCATCAGCTTCCGTAAAAAAGACGGTTCGACATAGGGTCGGATAACAGGCCTGTGTAGTCGATATTGCCACAAAAGTGATTGTTTCTCTAATTCGTTTAATTTGCAATGATGGCACAAATTATCGAGCCAGTCTTTACTTTTATTGTCTGCAATTTCATTTAGTACGTCAGCATTGTATTGAGGATAAAGCGACGTAATTATCCCTACAACTGCCTGTATTCCGGAGCATTTGTAGTCGTACTCAGAGTAAAGCGTATCGTCAAGATCGAAGACGATGACGGATTCTTCCGGCTTAATCATGTTCTCTTACCAAAACTTTAGCATCGTAACGAAGCATGATTAAATTGTTTTCCCAGTCGTCGGAGAAAGGGATGTCTTGGCCGCCGATGTATTCTTGAATCAGCCAGCCCGGATAGTTGCCGCCTGCGGCGTAAGTCAGCGGGAAGCCGCCGCCGAAACGCGGGTTGATTTCCACACCGTAGGTCGTGTTGTCGGTTTTGCTGACGAAGAATTGCGCGGTAATACAGCCGCGTGCGCCTTCCAATACGGCCATTTTTTCAACCAGCTCTTCATATAGGGCATTGCGTCGGGTTGCGCCTTTGCTGACTTCGCCGGTACGCACTTCCAAACGTTCGCGAGGAATGGCGCATTTCAGACGGCCTTGACGGTCGTAATACATATCGACGGTAAATTCGGAGAAAGTATTCTCGATATCGATGTATTGGGCGAACATCATTTTCGGGTCTTCGGTAATGTCGACAGTCAAATCAGCCGGTGTGTTGATTTTTTTCGCACCGATGGCTCGGCTGCCGTCATAAGGCTTGGCAAAACATGGGAAAACCAGGCGGTCCCGTTCGTAAATTTCAGGCGAACGGATACTGTATTGTGCAAACAGGCCTGCGGTCAGGCGCTTGTCGCAGCACAGGGTAATCAGCTTTGCATCGGAAATGACAATATGTATTCCTTCAGCTTCAAAACGGTCACGTGCTTCGGCCAGTTTGAGCAGCTCGGTATCGATAGTTGGCACAATCAGACCGATGTCGTGTTGTTGGGCCAGCTCGAGAATGCTGTCAATGTATTCGGCTGCATCGATACGCGGCACGCTGAAAGCGCGGTCGGCAACATGGCAGGCAGAAGACATGTGTGGGTTGAGGTCAGTGGCAAAAACGCCGATGCCGTCTGAAAAACGTGCGGCTTCGGTTTGAAAGTCCTGCACCAATTCGACACGGCGACCTGCCGACAGAATCAGTATGTTATTTTTTTTCATCAGTTTTATTACCCG
>NZ_JBQCTZ010000141.1:0-9002 GCF_051963715.1 Neisseria sp. P0001.S005
GATAGGCGGCAACATCGGCCATGACTGGGCCGCGTGGAAGATGAGGCGTATTCATTGTTTTGTCCTGAATAATGTATATATTGGATAATCGTTATGTTCAGACGGCCTGAGAGTGTAGGAATATCTCAGGCCGTCTGAATATTGGTTTTGAATTAGGCAGTTGCTTTTTTCTTGTCTTTCAAGATAAAAATCAATATAACCATCACGATGCCGGTTACCACAAAACCTAAAGGTGCAGAGCCGGTCATGCCCAGTGCGAGGTAGCCTGAGGCGGCAGACGCGGCTACGGTCAGCGCGTAAGGGAATTGCGAGGTAACGTGGTCGATGTGGTTACAGTGTGCGCCGGTAGAAGAGAGGATGGTGGTGTCGGAAATCGGAGAGCAGTGGTCGCCAAATACGGCTCCGGCCATTACGGCAGACATGCAAGGGATAATCAGCGAAGGTTCGACTTTGACGGCCATAGCGGCGGCAATCGGCAACATGATGCCGAATGTACCCCAGCTTGTGCCGGTAGCGAAGGCCATCACACCTGCGAGCATGAACAAAATCACGGGCAGGAAGCCTGCGTGGATATTGCCTGCCACTAAAGTGGAGAGGTATTCGCCGGTATGCATCTCGCTGACAACGGTGCTGATGATCCATGCCAAAATCAAGATGGTAATGGCACCGCGCATAGAGATGATGCCCTGCCAAATGGCTTTAGGGTAATCGCTGGTTTTGATGGTGCCGATGGTGCAGAGGATGACGGCCAATACGCCGCAAGTCCCGCCAAATACGAGGGAAGTGTTCACATCGGTATTTTCAAATGCGCTGAGCAAAGAGAAGGTCTCAGAAGCTTGCGCACCAGTGTAAATCATGGCGGAAACCGTGGCGACGATCAGTACCAAAACCGGCACAATCAGCGCGAATACACGGCCGTTGGGATGGCCTGTTTCAATGGTTTCATCATGAGTTTCATTCAAAGCGGCACGTTCCAAACGAGCCATAGAGCCGATGTCGAATGAGAACCAGGCAACGATAAACACCATAATCAATGCGAAGACGGCGTAGTAATTCATCAGGCTCATGGCCACGAATGCGCCCATTGGTGTGTAGTCTGTGATGTTGTAAGTCACCAAAAGGCCGGCCAAAGTAGCGATAATCGATGCGCCCCAGCTGGATACTGGCATCAAAACGCACATCGGCGCGGCAGTGGAGTCAAGGATATAAGCCAGTTTGGCGCGGGAAACTTTGAATTTGTCGGTTACAGGGCGGGCAATCGCACCGACGGCAAGACTGTGGAAATAGTCGTCAATAAAGGTAACGAATACCAAACAGGCGGTCAGCAGCTTCGCACCGCGACGGCCTTTGATGTGCTGTTTTGCCCAATCGGCAAATGCTTGGTTGCTGCCGGAATGTGTCAGCAGGGAAGTGAAAATCCCCAAAAGCACCAAAAAGAGCAGGATTTTGGGTTTGCCCAAGGACCAATCGCCGTCCGCCCAAGTCAGGCTGATCGCCATGTCTTTTAAGTGAACCAAGGCATCGAGTGGATTACCGCCTACCAGCAGGAATGAGCCGACGATAATGCCGACACCCAGGGACAGCAACACACGGCGTGTGGCAATGGCCAGGGCGAGCGCAATGGCTGCCGGGACGATAGATAAAATAGAATTTGAATAATTAATGAGTTGCATAATTATATTGTATATAAGCGGTGAAATATTTTCAGACGGCCTAAATTGGAAGGCGGATAACAAAATACCCACCGCCTTTGACAGATGGGTATTTTATCATCTAACACATCATCATGCCGTCTGAAAAATCGGACTACTGCAGATTTAGTGCGAGGAACAAAGTATTGCCATCGCGTTGTACCAAAAGCGGTACGTTTTTGCCTGAGCTTTCCAATGCGCTACGGAAAGTGGATTCGTCATTGACGCTGATTTGGCTGATGGCAATGATTTCGTCGCCGCGTTTGAGGCCGGCACGTTCGGCCGCTCCGCTAACGCGCAGAACGATTAAGCGTTGTTTGCCGTCTGCGTTTTCAACCTGCAGGGTAACGCCTGCGTTTTCAACGGTAAATCCGTCATGGCTGCCTTCATGTTGTGGGTGTTCGGCTTCTTTTGCAGAAGTTTCCGTTTGCTCGGCTGCGCTGCCAAGTTTGACTTTGACATCGGTTTGTTTGCCGCCGCGCCAAATGCTCAAAGTCACTTCTTTGCCCGGCATAATCGAGCCGACCATAACAGGCAAATCGCTGGAAGCGCGGACTTCTTCGCCGTTAACTTTGCGCACGATGTCACCAACCTGCAAACCGGCTTGTTGTGCTGCGCTGTTCGGCATGATTTTGGCAATCAGTGCGCCACTTGCTTTGTCCAAACCGAAAGATTTGGCCAAATCATAAGAAACTTCTTGAATAACCACGCCTAATTGACCGCGTTGGACTTTGCCGTTGGCTTTTAATTGTTCGGCCACATTCATGGCAACATCAATCGGAATGGCAAATGAAATGCCCATGAAACCGCCGCTGCGGCTGTAAATTTGCGAATTGATGCCGACTACTTGGCCGCGGAGGTTGAATAATGGGCCGCCTGAGTTACCGGGGTTGATGGCAACGTCGGTTTGGATAAACGGCGTGTAGTTTTCATTCGGCAGGCTGCGGCCTTTTGCGGAGACGATGCCGGAGGTTACGCTGTTGTCAAAGCCGAAAGGCGCGCCGATGGCGGCTACCCATTCGCCCGGTTTCAAATCTTTCGGATTGCCGATTTTGACAACCGGCAAGTCTTCTTGCGGCTCAATTTTTAAGAGGGCAACGTCGGATTGGGCATCTGAGCCGACCAGTTTGGCTGTGTATTCGCGTTTGTCGTTGAGCAGGACTTTGATATTGCCCATGCCGGCAACCACGTGGGTATTGGTCAGGATATAGCCGTCTTTGCTGATGATGAAGCCGGAACCGAAATTCAAAGCGTCGCTTTCAGTATCTTCCTGCGGCATGTCGGGCATATTGGGAACAAGGCGCTTGAAGAACTCGTAAAATGGATCGTTGTCGGGGAATTGACTCAGGTCCATGCTGTGGTCGTCATCCGGTGTCGCAGTGCGTTTTGCCGGTGTCGCTTGAATATTGACGACTGCCTGTCCTTCGTTTTGCACCAGTTGGGCGAAGTCGGGCAGCAACATACCGACTTTTCCGTCATCGGTATTGGTTTCTATGCGTTGGACGAGTTCTTTGTTTTCGTCTTTACCGAAAAAGGTGCTGACTTTGTCGCAACCTGAAAGAAGGGAAGCTGAGAGGACAGCAAGGGCCAGATATGTGTTTGTTTTAATATTCACGAAAGTTCCTTTTGCCGGTGCCTATTGTATTGTCGGCATGCGTTTGAGCCGGCAGGCAGTTTTATTGTTTGAATGCTGTTTAAATGTATAAGGTAGGATTTTTACACTTTAACGGTTTTTTTTCAAGCATTTCATTTTAAATGAAAAAATAATGATTGGGATTTTATTGTTTTAAGGCCGTCTGAAAACTTTGGGATATGACCTGTCGGTCGGTTCGCTTCTTTCAGACGGCCTTTAAATTGTGGTCAGTCGTGTTGATCCAAATGGTAGATCTGCGCCACGGCATCGATTAATTCGCTGTTGTCCGAGCCGGCTTTATTGAGCGTGCGTGTCGGAGAGTGGAGCAGTTTGTTGGTCAACTGAATGGAGAGGCGTTCAAGGACATCCTCGGCGGATACGCCTTTTGCCAGTTGCTTCATGGCATTTTCCAATACTTGGCGGCGCGCACGTTCGCCTTCGTCGCGCAATGCGCGGATAAGCGGAACACTTTGGCGGTTTTTCTGCAGGCGGATAAATTCGCTGACTTTTTCTTCCACCATGCTTTCAGCCGCCGCCGCTGCTTTTTTGCGCGCATCTTTACCGCTTTGGACAATGTCCATCATGTCGTCTACGGTATAGAGATATGCGTCTTCCAATTCGCCGACTTCGGCTTCGATGTCGCGCGGAACGGCCAAATCCAGAAGGAAAACAGGCATGTTGTGGCGTTTTTTCAATGCGCGCTCAACCATGCCTTTGCCGACGAGGGGAAGTTGGCTGGCGGTGGAAGAAACGACCACGTCGTAATCGTGAAGAATATCGGGCAATTCATTCAACAGGCAGGCTTCGGCGTTGACGCCGAGTTTGTCGCACAATTCCTGCGCGCGCTGGTGTGTACGGTTGGCAACGGTAATGAGCTTGGGATTTTTGGCGGCAAAATAAGTGGCCACCAGTTCAATCATTTCGCCTGCGCCAATAAAGAGAACGTTCAGATCGGAAATGGAAGGGAAGATTTGCTCTGCCATTTTGACCGATGCAGAAGCCATGGAGACGGAGTTTTCGCCGACAGCAGTGTCAGTACGCACTTCTTTGGCAACGGCAAAGGTTTTTTGAAACAGGGCGTTTAAGTGGGTATTGATGCTTTCCTGTTCTTGCGCAACGCGGACGGCATCTTTGATTTGACCGAGAATTTGCGGTTCGCCCAAGACCATGGAGTCCAAACCGCAGGCGACACGGAAGGCGTGGCGGACGGTTTCATTATTATCTAAGGTATAGAGGTAAGGGCGGATTTCTTCGGCAGGCAGGTCGTGATATTGCGCCAACCAGTCGATGATTTTTTCGGTTTCACCGACGCAGTAAAGCTCGGTGCGGTTGCAGGTAGAAAGAATAACTGCTTCTTCCGCCGCCTCACTGCGCGCGAGGTTGGACACGGCATCCGGCAGATTTGCAGCTGCAAATGCCAGTTTTTCGCGTATGCTCAAGGGCGCGGTTTGGTGATTGAGTCCGACGACGGTAAGTTGCATGGTTATGGTATGACTGGGTAGTGTGTGTGGTGGGTATTATAGCTTAAGTGGGCTTTAAAATGAATGTGTTGGGGGAGAAGATACAATGAGGTTTGCCATCGAAAAGGCCGTCTGAAAAGATTCAGACGGCCTTTTTATCAAGAAAAGCTTAAACGGCTTCTGCTTCTTCTGCCAAAAAACCGCGCAATTTTTGCATGGCTTTGGCTTCGATTTGGCGGATGCGTTCGGCAGATACGCCGTATTCGGCAGCCAATTCGTGCAGGGTTAAACCGCCATCGTCTTGCAACCAGCGGCTTTCAACGATACGGCGGCTGCGGTCGTCCAGTTGCGCCAGGGCGTTTTGCAGGCCTTCGGTTTGCAGGGCGTAGTGGGCTTGTTTGGACAACTGACGGCTAGGCTCTGCATCGTGATCGGCCAACCAGTCGATAGGAGCGAAGTTGTCCTCGTCATCGTTGTTTTCTGCCATGATGCCGATGTCGTGACCGGTCATGCGTTGCTCCATTTCCAAGACTTCGGACAATTTGACGCCCAAATCGTCGGCGATTTCTTGCGCTTCTTTTGGAGACAAGGCATTCAAGTTTTTACGCATGCTGCGCAGATTGAAGAACAGTTTGCGTTGCGGTTTGGTGGTGGCAACGCGGACCAAACGCCAGTTGCGCAAAATGAATTCGTGGATTTCGGCTTTAATCCAATGCACGGCAAACGAAAATAGGCGCGCGCCGCGACTTGGTTCGTAGCGTTTGACGGCTTTCATCAGGCCGATATTGCCTTCTTGAATCAGGTCAGCTTGGTTGAGGCCGTAGCCGTCGTAGCCGCGTGCAATGGATACGACGACGCGAAGATGCGACAGGATAAGCTGTTTGGCGGCGTTAAGGTCGCCTTTTTGTTGACGTTCCGCCAGTTGTGTTTCTTCTTCGGCGGTAAGCATGGGAATGCTGTTGACAGTATGAATGTATTGCTCGAGGCTACCGTTGCCGCTGTGGATAACAGGTAATGCAAAAGCTTTATTCATGAAGGGTGCCTTCCTTGATTGGGCCGTCTGAAGACGGCTTTTTGTTTATTGTGTGACAAGCAGTATAACACTGCCTGTGGTTTGTTTTGTTATGGGTTGGATTTTTTCTGTAAATTAACGATAGATTCAATAGTTTTTACTGCTTGAATCGCAAGGGTTGATTGTCTTAGAAAATTTGAGTGATTTGCTAGGTTTTGGCTAAGTATATTACAAACATTTCTGTATGTAAATAGTTTTAGTGATAAAAAAGACCTTGTATAACAAGGTCTTAAAAATTTTTTATTCTGGTTTTTTCCGGCCAATCAGGATAAGGAATACGCCGATAACGGCCAAAATGCTGATAAGCCATGTTGAGCCGCCTGCTTTCATATAAGGCGTTTCGCCGATATAGCCTTTGACGTGGCCTTCGAGGACGGTTTCAGTATTCGGTTGGGCTTCGGCAACAATCGTACCTTTAGGGGAAATAATGGCGGTCGCGCCGGTATTGGTGGCGCGAACCATGTAGCGGCCCAGTTCCATTGCACGCGCTTGGGACTGTTGAAGCTGCTGGTACATGGCATTGGATTTGCCATACCACGCCATATTGCTGATGTTGGCAAGCAAGGTGGAGCGTTTCGCCGTTGCAATGAGTTCGTCGCCGAAACCGTCTTCATAGCAGATATTGAAGGCGACTTTTTGATCTTTCATCACCAAAGGCGCTTGGTTGTCGCCGCCTTTTTGAAAGTCGGCCAAAGGCATATCCATCATTTTATAGAGGCGCTCGGTAATGGTGGGCAAGGGCTTGTATTCGCCAAATGGAACGAGGTGGTTCTTGGCGTAGTAGGGGATGGTATCGGAAGTGCTGTTGTGATAGCCGCTCAAATTGATGACTGCATTTTCGTAGCCGTTGCCGTCGGGCGTATATTGGCTGATGCCGATGGCCAACGCGCTGCCGTTGCTTTGCGCCTGTTCGGCGAATTGTTCCAAGATGCCTTCGGGCAGGTCTTGACGCATCAGCGGCAGGGCGGTTTCAGGCAGGATGACGATGTCGGCACTGGTCTTGCTGATTTGTTCGTAGTATTTCTGAATGGTCGGAATGATTTGTTCTTCCTTCCATTTCAGATTTTGCTCGATGTTGCCTTGAATCAGGGCGACCGTGTTGGTGCTGCCGTCAGGGCGGGTGTATTCGGTCTGTTGGGAAATGTAGCCGACGGAGCAGAGCGCAACGATAAGGAATAAGGGCAGCAGGCGGTGTTTCAGACGGCCATGGTTGTCAATCAGCAACACCAGCCATACGCTGAGGAAAGCGGTTGCCAGCGTGACCATATGGATGCCGCCCAAAGGCGCGAAACCTGCCAATGGGCTGTCTTTGATGATTTGGGAATAGCCGATTGCGCCCCAGCCGAATCCGGTCAGGAAACGTTCGCGGGCAAATTCTGCCAGCGTCCATAAAATCGGCAGCAGGAGGCCGGTTTTAGCCCAGCGCGACAGGTTGCATTTTCTCCACCCCCAAAAACAGATGGCCGGATAAAGCGCAAGAAATGCCGGCAGCAGGAAGGTGAGGGGGATGGCGTATGAATCCGGCAAACCCGAAACATCATGCAAGGCAGTGTGTATCCAATAAAACTGTGCCGTATAACCGATTAATCCGAACAGATAGGCTGTCATGACGGCGAAGCGCGGACGTAATTCAATTAGGCGTATCAGCGCGCCAAACAACAGCGGCATCAGCCAGAAATGATAATACGGGGCGAAAGTGAACGGTGTCGCGGCGGCAATCAAGATGACCAGCGGCCAGTAAAGCAGCGGATGTTGCCAGTATTGTTCGAGTTTACGGAAAATATTCATGCTTTAAATGGTATTGAGGCCGTCTGAAAAGTTTTCAGACGGCAGGGAAACAAAATCAGTCTTTTTGAAACAATTTCATTGCAGGCAGGACGATTGCGCAAGCCAATGCACCGGCGGCTACTCCGACCACCAAGTTGGCGATATGTTCCATCATGCCGCTGTCCCAATGCTGTGCGTGGAGGAAATCGTGCAAAAAGCCAAGGTTGTGGGTGATCAGTCCGCCGCCAACCAAGAACATCGCCAGCGTGCCGACAATGCTCAAGCCACGCATAAACCAAGGCATAAATGAAATCAAACTGCGTCCGATACCTTGCACAGCAACGCTTTTTTGGCGCATCAACATCATGCCGAGGTCGTCAAGTTTGACGATAATGCCGACCAAACCATAGACCAATGCCGTCATGCCGACACCGATGGCGGCCATCACCAAAGAACGCGTCATCAGGTCATATTTTTTAACAACGCCCAGCGCGATAATAATAATTTCGGCGGAGAGGATGAAATCTGTGCGGACCGCGCCTTTCACTTTTGTTTTTTCGTCTGTGACTTCAGGCTCGGCATCGTGTCCGTCTTCGTGTTCATTGCGGTGCAAGAATTTGTGCAACAGTTTTTCCACGCCTTCAAAACACAAATAAACACCGCCGATCATCAACAAGGGCGTAATCAGCGCAGGCACGAAAGCGGAAAGCAACAGCGCAAGCGGCACCAGAATCAGCTTGTTGACCAGAGAGCCTTTGGCCACCGCCCAAATAATCGGCAATTCGCGCTCGGCGGATACGCCGGTTACCTGATTGGCGTTGAGCGCCAAATCGTCGCCAACCACGCCGGCAGTTTTTTTGGCGGCGACTTTGGTCATCATCGCTACGTCGTCCAAAACGGCGGTAATGTCGTCCAAAAGCGTAAAGAGAGAGGCAAAGGCCATAATGTTGTCCGGATAAAATCAAATAAACGCGCGATTATATATGAAAATTCAGTTGCTTGAATGTTTTTCAGACGACCTTTGACGGAAATTAACCAAAGGCCGTCTGAAAATGCTATTTCGGCGTATAACGTCCCGCCATGGCTTTATACACCATATTTTCGTATTTCAAGGCTTCATAGCGTTGGTTCAGTAGGTTTTGCGCCGAGCTGTATTCCGAATTCAAAGCCTCCAGCCAGTCTTTCAGCTCGTTTTTACCGTGTTGGTAGCGTACTTGATAGTAATGGCTGTTTTTCTTGTCCAACTGATAACGCTGTTCTTGATTGGCAAGGCTGGCCTGCGCGTTTTTGTAGGCAAGGTAGTTGGTGTTGACCTCGTTGAGCGCGGTGGTCAGGGCTTTTTCAAAATTCAGCTTGGCACTGTCCATCTCCGCTTGTAC
>NZ_JBQCTZ010000142.1:0-8997 GCF_051963715.1 Neisseria sp. P0001.S005
CTTCAGAAAAAAATACTTGGCAAACTGTAAAAATTCGCGTAAATTTCACTACATCAAATTACAAAACGTTCAGACGGCCTCGCCGGTTTTAGATACTTTTGTAAGCAATTTTCTGATATTGCAAGAAATTGCGGTATCTTTAGAGGATTTCGGTGCAATACCCGAAATGAAAGTTTACTGATGCAGAGTTGAGCTGCATCTGTAAAGCCGCAGGTGAAAGCCTGTATTGTTTGTGAAGCGTAAATCTCTGATTTGAGGTATTGGGGCAATCCTGTGGGGGATTGCCTCTTTTTTTATCTGCGCCGTCATGCCACAATGACATCATCCCTTATCCAACCCGATCACGCCATGACTCCGATACTCGCCTTCGACATCGAAACCATTCCCGACGTAAACGGCATCCGCCAGCTTTACGATTTGCCAGCCGATTCGCCCGACAACGAAGTCGTCCTGTTTGCCCAACAGCAACGCCGCGCCAAAACCGGCAGCGACTTTATGCAACACCATCTGCACCAAGTCGTCGCCATCTCCTGCTGTATGCGCTGGGGGCAAGACAAAATCCGCGTCAGCACCATCGGCGATCCCGAAGACAGCGAAGAAATCATGATTGCCAAGTTCTTCGAGGTCATCGAAAACTATACGCCACAACTCGTCAGCTGGAACGGCGGCGGTTTCGACCTGCCCGTCCTCCACTACCGCGCCCTGATACACGGCATCAGCGCCGCCCGCTATTGGGACATGGGCGACGGCGATTTTGGCGACAGCCGCGACTTTAAGTGGAACAACTACATCAGCCGCTACCACACCCGCCATTGCGACCTGATGGATTTGCTCGCCCTCTACCAACCGCGTGCCAGCGTGCCTTTGGACGATATGGCCAAACTCTGCGGCTTCCCCGGCAAATTGGGCATGGACGGCAGCAAGGTTTGGGACGCCTATCATGCAGGCCGTCTGAAAGACATCCGCGACTATTGCGAAACCGATGCCGCCAATACCTATCTCATGTATCAACGCTTCCGCATGATGAGCGGCGCGCTCGATGCCGACGAATACGAAGTCGAAATCAAACGCATCAAACATTATCTGGCCGCAGAAGCCGAAGAAAAACAACACTGGGCGGAGTTCGTCGCTGCTTGGCATTAAACCAGGCCGTCTGAACAGCTAAACCAAAAAACCAAAAGGGCGTGATCGACACGCCCTTTTTTATATTCCGACAAATCATGCCCGCTAAGCAGGCAAACGCCCCAGCGTGACCCTGTCCAATCCAGCCAAATCCTGTTCGGTTGCCACTTCGACAAAACCGTTCTCCAACATAATATTCCGTACTGCTTCGCCTTGGTCATAGCCGTGTTCAAACAGCAGCCAGCCGTTGGCTTTCAGGTATTTTGGAGCTTCTTGGGTAATGTGGCGGATATGGCTGAGGCCGTCTGAAAAGTCGGTCAGCGCGTTTTGCGGTTCAAACCTCAAATCGCCTTGCGACAAATGTTCATCGCCATCCTCGATATACGGCGGATTGGAAACAATCACATCATATCGGCCTTCAGACGGCCTGTCGGTATCAAACCACGAACCCTGCGCAAACTCGACTTTTGCGCCCAATTCGGCCGCATTTTGACGGGCAGTATCTAAAGCACCGACGCTGATATCGGATGCGCGAACATCGGCATTAACGCGTTCAAGCGCGACGGTCACGGCAATGGCGCCGCTGCCCGTTCCCAAATCCCACACGCGGCCTTGCGGCGGCAAGCGTTTGAGCACGGCTTCCACCAAATGCTCGGTTTCAGGGCGTGGAATCAGTACATGGGGATTGACGGCAAAACGTCTCCCGTAAAATTCACGCTCGCCCAACAGATAGGCCATCGGCTCGCCTTTCAGACGGCGTTGCACCAGCCTGTCCGCCCGCTGCCGGACTTCGTCCGGAATTTCTTCCACGCCCCGTGTCAACAACTGCACGCGCGTATATCCCGAAGCATATTGCAGCAGCATTCTTGCTTCATTTTTAGGCAGTTTTGACAAGCCCAACCATTCGTCAAACGTCATTTTTTATCCCGTCTGCCGCCGATGCGGCTCGAACATTTTTTCCGGCTTTGCGGCACGCTTATTCAAAAAATATCATTTTCGCTTTGAAATTATATAATAAAGAAAAACACCTTATCGCCGTTTCGATACCATAGGAATTTATCCGAATAACAGAAACGCTCCGCCATCATTCCGCGAAAGCGGTCATCCGGAAACATAAGGCTGAAGCGATTTTCGGGAATGACGATTTGAAAGTTGCCCGAAATTCAAAAACAAGCGAAACCGAACGGGGCGGATTCCCTTCCAAGCGGCAACAACGGAATAAATAAAAAACAATGATATAGTTGATTTTACTTTGAATTTGCGATATTTGTGGCAGCTGAAAAAATCCGCACCCGCCTTCAAATGCGGATACGGATTTTCTTGTTAAACAAACTTATTCGGCCAACAATGCTTCCGGTTTGACTTTTTCGCCATACACGGGCAACAGGGTTTTTTCATAGGCGGCTTTCAGACGGCCGTCTTTTTTCATGGCGGCGATTTCGCCGTTGACCCAGTTCAAGAGATCGGCGTTGCCTTTTTGGACGGCGGGTGCGATAAATTCGGCAGGGCCTAAATTACCGATGGCGACTTCAAAATCCGGGTTTTCTTTCGCCCACGCCCACAGCAGGGCGTTGTCGTGGGCAAGTGCCGCGCCGCGTCCGTCTTTCAGCGCGTCGAAGGTTTCGGTGTTTTGGTCGAATTTCAGCAGTTTGACTTCGGGATGGCTTTTGGTGAAGAAGGCGTCGGCGGTGGTGCCTTTGTTGACCAGCAGGGTTTGGTCTTTCAGTTGCGCCACGTCGGTAATCGGTTTGCCTTTGGGGGAAACCACGCCCAATGCCACTTTCATGTAGGGGTCGGCAAAATCGACAGCTTCGGCGCGTTCGGGGGTTTTGGTGAAGTTGGCCAGGATGAGGTCGACTTTGCCGGAACGGACGTATTCAACGCGGTTTGCAGCCTCGGTCAGGACGAACTCGACTTTGTCTGGGCTGCCGAGCAGGTCTTTGGCCAGGTCTTTGGCAATTTCAACGTCAAAGCCTTGGTTTTTGCCGTTTGCGTCAACATAGCCGAACGGAGGTTTGTCGCCGAATACGCCGATACGGATGACGCCTTTTTCTTTAATGGCGGCAACGGTTGCCGCGCCGCTGTTTTGTGAAGATTGGGGGTCGCCGGAGCCGCTTCCGCAGGCGGTCAGACCGACGGCGATGGCGGCGGAAGCGAGTAGCGCTTTGAATTTTGCGTTCAGTTTCATTGGGAATCTCCTTTTTGAATGTTTGCTTGGAATAGAATGCCGTCTGAAAGGGTTTCGGACGGTTTGCGGTCAATCAGTAGTCCATACCTGCCAGAAATTGGCGGGCACGCTCGCTTTTGGGTGCGGAGAAGAAGGTTTCGGGATCGGACGATTCGACGATGCCGCCTTTGTCCATAAAGACGATGCAGTCGGCAACTTTGCGGGCGAACCCCATTTCATGGGTAACAATCAGCATGCTCATGCCTTCGCGGGCGAGTTCCAAAACCACTTCCAAGACTTCGCGCACCATTTCGGGGTCGAGTGCGGCGGTGATTTCGTCCAACAAAATCACTTCCGGATTTAGGCACAGGGCGCGGACAATGGCGATGCGCTGTTTCTGGCCGCCGGAAAGTTCGCGCGGATAGGCGTTTTTGCGGTCGGATAAACCGACGCGTTCCAACAGTTTGTCGGCTTGTGCTTCCGCTTCGGCGCGGTTGCGGTTTTGTACTTTTACCGGGCCTAAGAGGATGTTTTCGATGACGGTCATATGGGCAAACAATTCATAGCTTTGAAAGACCATGCCGACTTTTTGCCGGGCGGTTTGCCAGGAAACGTCTTTACCGAATTCGCCAACACCGTCCATCACGATGCTGCCGCCTTGGTGCGGCTCCAAACCGTTGACGCAGCGCAGGAGGGTGGATTTGCCGCAGCCGGACGGACCCAATAACACAATCACTTCGCCTTTTTCCAAGTCCAAATCTAAGGATTGAATGGCGGTTACGCTGCCGTATTGTTTGTGCAGCTTGCGGATGCTCAATAAAGCCATATCAGTGTTCCCATTTTTGTTCCAGCTTTGCCGCCAACAGCGACAGCGGCCAACAGCATAAGAAATACAGCATAAAAATCAGGCCATAAACCCAAAATGAGGCATTGGGCTGCGTCAGCAGAGAGTTTTCAATAATTTGCTGTCCCACTTTGACCACTTCAATCACGCCGATAAGCGAGGCGAGCGAACTGGTTTTAATCATTCGCGTAAACAAATTAACCGCCCCCGGCAAAGCGCGGCGGACACCTTGCGGCAATTCGATGTAGCGGAACACTTGACGACGGCTCAAACCCAGTGCCAAGCCCGATTCGACTTGATGTTTTTCAATCGATTCCAATGCGCCGCGCACCAAATCGCCCATTTCGGCGATGCCCCAAAGCGTAAAAACCCAAACGCAAACCCAAAATCCGCCGATGTGTATGCCCGTCCACACGGACAAACCGAAATACAGGCCGAACAGCCACACCAAAA
The DNA here is from genome assembly GCF_051963715.1 of Neisseria sp. P0001.S005. Lineage (NCBI taxonomy): Bacteria > Pseudomonadati > Pseudomonadota > Betaproteobacteria > Neisseriales > Neisseriaceae > Neisseria > Neisseria sp. P0001.S005. The sequence continues at coordinate 4,587 of NZ_JBQCTZ010000142.1, forward strand.
TCGGCACGATGCGGATGGTTTCGAGATAAAACCGTCCGATAAGGCGGACAAGCCGGTTGCGCGAACGCAAAACCAGGCCGAACAACGTCCCCAATACGCAAGAAGCCGCAACAGAGATTAAAGAAATTTGTGCCGTTAAGAGCAGGCCTTCGCCCAAACGTGCCGCATTTTTTCCTTCAAAAAGCCAGTCAAACGCCATATTTCGCCCTCCGTATGCGGTTTTCCAATCGCCGCACCAACAAAGAAACAGGCAGCAGGATAATCAGATAAGCGGCAAACAGCAGGAACAATGCCTCGTTGGTTTTATAGTCCATACCAATCACATCTTTGGTAACAAACAACAATTCCGCAATACCGACCGCGCTAATAACGGATGTTTCTTTCATTAAAAACAATATATTAGCGGCAAAAGCCGGAAAAGCGACTGCCCAAGCCTGCGGCAATTCGACATAGCGGAACACTTGAAATCGGCTCAAACCAACGGCTTTGCCCGCCTCGACCTGCCCTTTTGGCACTGCCAAAATGCCGGCGCGGACGGCTTCCGCCATATAGCTTGCGCCCAAGAAAACCAGCGCGATCACGCCGCAGGTGAAACCGTCCCATTTGATGCCCATTTTCGGCAGGCCGTAATACAGGAAAAACAACTGGATCAACAGGGGCGTATTGCGCGACAGTTCGATATAGGCGCGTGCCAATGCGTAGAAAGGGCGGATGCGGTATGCCGTTACCACGGCGACGGGCAGGCCGAACAGCAACGACAAAACAACGCCGTAAACGGACAATTCCAGCGTCAGCTTTGCCGCATCGGCGAATTTGGGTATGGCATCGATCAGATAAGGCCAGTTCATCAGAATCAGACAATCAGCTTAACGAAAGGCGGTATTTTAATGAACTTGTAAGATAATGTTAAAGAATTCTTGGGAATATCAAACATCATAAAAAAGAATAAGGCGATGCCGTCTGAAAAAACTTTCAGACGGCATCGTACTGGATTCCGCGTCAGATTGCGCTGCCGCCGACGGTCAGCCCGGCATCGATACGCAAAGTCGGCTGCCCCACGCCGACGGGGACGCTCTGCCCTTCTTTGCCGCACACGCCGACACCGCTGTCCAACGCGGTATCGTTGCCTATCATGGAAACATGTTTCAGCACTTCGGGGCCGTTGCCGATGATGGTCGCGCCTTTGACAGGGTATTGCAGTTTGCCGCCTTCCACCCACCACGCTTCGGATGCGCTGAACACGAACTTGCCGCTGGTAATGTCCACTTGTCCGCCGCCAAAGTTGACCGCGTAAATGCCCTTGTCGATGGACGCGATGATTTCTTCCGGCTCATAGCTGCCGTTTTCCATAAAGGTATTGGTCATGCGCGGCATAGGCGCAGAAGCGTAACTTTCGCGGCGGCCGTTGCCAGTCGATTGCGTGCCCATCAGGCGGGCGTTGGTTTCGTCCTGCATATAGCCGACCAAAATGCCGTCTTCAATCAATACAGTGCGGCGGGTTTCGTTGCCTTCGTCGTCGATATTGAGCGAACCGCGTCTGTCAGCAATATCGCCTTGGTCCACAACGGTAACGCCTTTGGCGGCCACGCGCTCGCCGATTCGGCCGGAGAAAAGGCTGGTTTCTTTGCGGTTGAAATCGCCTTCCAAACCATGTCCGACCGCTTCGTGCAACAACACGCCCGGCCAGCCGTTGCCCAAAACGACGGTCATCTCACCGGCAGGCGCAGGACGGGATTCGAGATTGGTCAGGGCTTGTTTAACGGCGGAATCGACAAACCGATGCACCAAGTTCTCATCGAAATACGCCAAATCATAACGCCCGCCGCCTCCCGCACTGCCCTGCTCTCGTCGCTCGCCCTGCTTGGCAATGATGGTAACATTCATGCGCACCATCGGGCGGATGTCGGCAGCGTGTTTGCCGTCCAAACGGGCGATGTACACCATGTCGTATTCGCAGGTCAAACCGGCCATCACTTGCACGATACGCGGATCGGCGGCTTTGGCCAGCGTTTCGACTTTGTTCAACAGCGCGACTTTGGCAGCGGAATCAAGGCTGGCAATAGGGTCAATCGCCATGTGGACAGGCTTGCCGTAGGCAGGTGTCGGCACTTTGACGCTGGCCTCGCTACCGGCCGCACCGATCACGCGCACGGCTTTGGCAGAGCGGTTGATCGAATCAATACACAGGCTGTCGGCGTAGGCAAAAGCGGTTTTATCGCCCGAAACGGCACGCACGCCCACGCCCTGATCGATTTGAAAACTGCCCGATTTAACGATGCCTTCTTCCAGATGCCAACTTTCATAGGCAGTACGCTGACAATAGATGTCGGCATAATCAACATGGTTGGCGCCGATAATGCTCAGGCTTTGGGCGAGCAAATCGGGGGAAAGATGGTTGGCTTCGAGCAAATCCCGCTGTACGGCGGCGTAGGTTTGTTGCATAATTTTTCAGACGGCCCGACAAGCAGGCAAAGTTAATTTGGCCTTGATTATACGGTATTTTATATGGCTTTGGATATGTTGATTGCTTGGGTTTATGAGTGATTGAAACAAATCAAAAGGCCGTCTGAAAGATAGGGGCGAAATGTTTGCCTTGCCCTATTTCAACGTCAGCCGCGTAAAGAAGATAACAAATCATCGTATGATTGATGCAGCGCAGGCTGATAAAGATTCAAATAATAAATAGATTGGAATTGAAATGAAAAAGTTACTTGTTGTATTGCTAGGACTGGCAAGTCTTAATGTTTATGCTGCTGACCCCGTAACCAGAGGAGCATTACAAAACAATCCGGCGCTGTGTCAGTATGGCTATAACCCCAACTGTACATCGTCTCGTCAGTATCAACGAAATCAACCTACGGAAATTGTCAATATCGATGTCCCTTCAAAATATGGGGCTTGGGCAGTTAATACTAAAACAGGTATATCAGGTGGGGCACTCGAGATGGATTCACTTGCCGCTGCAAAAGAACTAGCCATTAAAACCTGCGAAGAGGATGGAAAAAATAAACCGTGTAAAGTTTTGGCTTGGGTTCGAAATGGCTGTATAGCAGTTGCTCAAAGAAAAGATGGAAAAGTCTTTTTTGGAATAACTTCCCCAGGCTTAGCTGAAACGGAAGCTTTGAGAAAGTGCCAAGCTTCAGGAAGGTTTCAATGTGTCATTAAAACTCCCGAAGGCTGCTCACTGCCTAAATTCTAATAAACAAAAGGCCGTCTTTATTCAGACGGCCTTTTCAATCATGGTAAAGCCAATACCGCAATTTAATTTCCATACAAAACAAATCATTACGATAAAACCCATTATTTTTTCAATTTTGCTATTGATAATAGTTATTATTAGCGTATAATCAAAACCACTCGGAAGACGTCCTAATCCGAGCCATTAAACGACAGATTTTATCCCCCCTCTTCCCCATTATCTCTTGATACTCGGAGTGCGCATATACGAAACATACCTGTTCCCCTTTATATCAGATACTCAAAACCGAAAAACACGAAACCCACTGCCGATACAGTGGGTTTCGTGTTATGTGCGTTCGGTTTATCAGGCTTGGGACTGCTGTTCAGGCCGTCTGAGACCGAATAGACCTGATTATCGGCAGGTTTTCATGTTCAATTTGCCATAACGGCCGACAATGTTTCTGATGTCTTGGGCATCGCGCTCATCGACCGCCATAAAGACCACGGTCATGCGCGCCACGCTCAAACCGGTATCGGGTGCGCTTCTGTCTTCCTGCTCGACAATGCGCGCGCCGCCGAAACCTGCGCTGGACAAGCGTGAAATCAAAACTTGGGCGGAAGAACGGCTGCGTGTTACGTCAATGCTGATTTCGCCGTTGTGAATGCTGCCGCTAAAGCCGCGGCTGCCTAAGGCATCAAGCTGGGCGGAAGTGTCGCCGTCGGCAGGCAAGACCACGCGGAAGGTTTTGGAAGAAGTCTCGCCAGCGGATGCGCCGTTGCGTTTTTCGATACTGCGGCTGGCGGCATGAGGCCATTTGCCCAACAGGCCTTTGATGCGGTGGTAGTCGTCTTCATCCATCACCACGGTGGCGCTGCTGGTACACAAGCGTTCCACGCCGGCCGCACCCATCTCTTCTTCGGCGGTGCGACGCTCTTGCGCCTCTTTCTCGCGGCGCATTTTTTCTTTTTTCTCTTTCAACTGCTGCGCTTCTTGCTTTTTACGCAAGGCTTCCGCTTCTTCTGATTCAGGTTCGGCCATAATCAGGCCGTCTGATTCGACCACCACCCAATCGGGTTGCGATGCCTGCTGAGGCTCGGCTTTGGGCGCGCCCAAAGAAGACGGGCGTAATAATTCGTGCGTACCGCCTTCCAAAGCAGATTCGGGTTTGGCGGTTTTATGTTGTGTCCGATAGGCAACCATGCTGCCAAAAACAATGATGTTGAGTGCGAC
>NZ_JBQCTZ010000143.1:0-8896 GCF_051963715.1 Neisseria sp. P0001.S005
TTTCAGACGGCCTTTATCCTTAAGCCGCTTTATTTTTTCATGGCATCGGTCAAAACTTTGACATTGTAGCGGTACATGCCAATGTAGCTGTTGGCCGGTGCACCACCCAATGCATCTGAATACAAACGTCCGCTGACATTGACGCCGGTTTCTTTGGCAATACGGTCAATCATGCGCGTGTCTTTGATGTTTTCAGTAAAGACGGCTTTAATGCCCTCGCGTTTGATTTGGCGGATGATGGAAGCCACTTGTTTGGCAGATGGCTCGGCTTCGCTACTCACGCCTTGAGGGGCGATGAATTCAATATTGTAGCGTTTGCCCATGTAAGAGAACGCATCGTGTCCGGTCAAGACTTTACGCTTGGCGGCAGGTACGGCATTAAAGGCAGCCTGCGCATCACTGTGCAGTTTTTTCAGCTGCATTTGATAGTTGCCCAAACGTTGCTGATAGTAGGTTTTACCTTCAGGGTCGGCTTGAATCAGCGCATTGGCAACATTTTGCGCATAAGTACCCATCAAGACGGGGTCGGTCCAAACGTGCGGGTCAAACTCGCCGTGATCGTGATGATGACCTTCGTGATCGTGGTCATGATGATGGCCGCCCTCTTCTGCTTTCAAAGCCTGAATGCCTTTGGTCGCTTCGGCGAAAGGAACTTTACTCTGTTTGACTGCACGCTGTACATCGGCGGCTTCCAAGCCCAAACCGTTAAGCAATACCAATTTGGCACTGCGGATTTTTTTGATGTCGCCACTGGTCATGTGGTAGGCATGGCTGTCTTGGTTGGGGCCCACCAAGCTTTGAACGGCCACACGGTCGCCACCAATCTGTTTGGCCACGTCGCCCAAAATGCTGAAGCTGGTGACAACAGGCAGCGGAGCGGCATAAGCTGCACCGGTCAATAATGCGGCAACGATGCCGAGTTTCCAATGTTTCATATTCTCTCCAGTGATATAACGTAACATTAACATCATCATAAAACAGACCGCCTGATTATTCAAGCGGCCGTCTGAAAAATCATGCCGTGCGGTGTTTCTTGCGGCGCAGCCATTTTGCCAAAATGCCGCCTTCCCAACCAAACACGACGGAAATCAGGTAAAGCGTGCCGCAGCATAAAATAATCGCCGGGCCGGACGGGATTTCGATATGGTAGGAAAACAACAGCCCTGCCAAGCCGCAAAGCAAAGCCAATGCGACAGAAAAAATCATCAGCCAACCCATGCTTTTCGCCCACAGTCTGGCGGTAATCGCAGGCAACATCATCAATCCGACCGACATCAGCGTACCCAATGCCTGAAAACCGGCAACCAAATTCATTACGACCAACACCAAAAACAGCACATGCCAAAAGCCGCCCTTACCGCCGACAGCCTTGAGGAACAAAGGGTCTATGCTTTCCAACACCAGTGGGCGGAACATCACAGCCATCAGCAAAATAGTGACGCTCGCAGAAACGGCAATCAGCTGCAAAGCCGGAATATCCACCGCCAACACCGAGCCAAAAAGCAAATGCAACAAATCGACGCTGCTGCCGTTTTTGCTGACCAAAACCACGCCGATGGCAAGGCTGCTCAAATAAAATGCGGCAAAGTTCGCGTCTTCTTTCAATGAAGTAAACCGGCTGACCAAACCGGCCAATAAAGCCATCAGCAAACCGGCCGCAAAACCACCGACGCTCATCGCAGGCAAACTCAAGCCGGCAAACATATAGCCAATGGCCGCACCGGGCAAAACCGCATGGCTCAAAGCATCGCCCACCAAACTCATGCGGCGCATCACCAAAAACACACCGACAGGCGCCGCGCTCAATGCCAGGCAGAAAATCGACGCCAAGGCATAGCGCATAAAGTCGAATTCGACGAACGGCGCGACGACCAAATCATATAAATCCATGTTTTATCGCTTTTTTATTAATCTCTGAAAGCCTTAGGCCGTCTGAAAAACACTTACTTTCAGACGGCCTTGTCCATTAAACCGCGCACCAATCGGCCGCTTCCTGTTTCTGCATCATTCGGTTGGCCTGTGCCAAAAATTCATCGGTCAATACATTTTCCGTCGCACCGGCAGTCACTTTTTCACGCGCCAAAAGTAGCGTGTTGGCAAAATATGCCCTCACCTGCTCGTAATCATGCAACACGGCAATCACTGCCTGACCGTCCTGATGGCACTGGCGCAAAACTTCCAACAGCGCATAAGTCGTCCGCGCATCCACCGCGTTAAACGGTTCGTCCAGCAGCAAAAATTTGGCATCCTGCACCAGCATCCGCGCAAACAATACGCGTTGGAATTGGCCATTGGACAAGTGCGCGATTTGGCGCGTGGCAAAATCCTGCATTTCCACGCGTTCCAAAGCCGCCATCACGCGCTTTTTCTGCACCGCATTCACACGTCCGAAAAAGCCGATTTCATACCACAGCCCCATCGCCGCCAGTTCAAACACCGTCATCGGCTGGCTGCGGTCAATGTCCGACTGCTGAGGCAGATAGGCAATGTCCTTGCGCGCCATATTTTCATAGCGCACGCTGCCCGTATCCGTCTTCTGCAAGCCCATAATGGCTTTGAGCAGGGTCGATTTGCCCGCGCCGTTCGGCCCGAAAATCGTCCACATCTTGCCATCTTCAAACACCATATCGACATGGTGCACCACCGGCCTGCGCTGATAGCTGACCGTCAGATTTTCCACCACGATACTCATGGCGATACCGCCCAAAAATATACAGCCCACAACGCCGCCAATGCGGCAAGCGCAATCAGCAGCCTTTGCAGCAATCCGGTCAACAATACAGAATTCATAAGCCTAAAACCGCCCTTGCCCGAATACGGACAACAGGCCGTCTGAAAGAAAATTAAAACATTAAAATGATACTGTATAACGTTAACCCTGTAAATTTCTTTCGTTTTCAGACGCCATCGGGCAAAAGGACGAATATCGGTTACAATCCGTTTTTTATTTGATGATTGTCCTATGTCTATTCCACTCTTAAACGAAAAACTCAATACCGAAACCGCCCGCATTTCATGGGAAGAGCTGCAACCCCACTTCGCACGCGGTGCCGCCGTCTATGTTGCGCCTGATTTAGATTTGATCGCCGTCGCCCGCCATGTTGCCGAAGATGAAGCCGCGCCATTGAAACAATGGATGGAACAAGGCAAATTCGGTGCCATCAGCGATGATATGGCGCGCACATTTTTAGCGGATAAGCAGGAAATGTGGGCGGTTGTCGTGGCACCGTGGGTATTGGTACAGCCTTGCAAAGACTGATAAGGCCGTCTAAAAAATGAAAAACCGGAACATTTCGCATGTTCCGGTTTTTCATTTTTCAGACGACCTATTGCAAAGTAAAGCCTGCTTTGAATTCAAGCTTCGGCACCCCGATAACGAAACGTTTGCCGATACTGTCTTCAAACTCATACGCGCCTTCGATGCTGCCCCAAGGCGTGCTGATTTGCGAACCGCTGTTGTACTCATAGGCTTCGCCCGGGTACAAAACAGGTTGCTCTTCAATCAAGCCGGCATGACCGACCTGCTCTGTCTCACCGTGTCCGTCGGTGATTTCCCAAAAACGCTGACGCAAAGTAATGATTTCATCACTGCGGTTGCAGATGGTAATCAGATAATTGAAAGCATAGCGGTCGCGATAGACGTCGCTCTGACCGGCCATATAACGCGGCTCCACGTTAATCTCGATTTCATTCATAATTGTTTACCCCGTATGGTATTTATTTTATTTCAATCCGGATAATTCCGGCGTGCCCGCCCTATTTTTGCAAAGGGTCGAAACACTTAAAATGCATCACGCGATCCAATAAAACAGGCCCAAGACCATCAAGGTCATCGCAGCCGCAATCAAATCATCAAGCATAATGCCCAAACCTCCATGAATCCGCCGGTCAAACCATTTGATCGGCCATGGTTTCAACGCATCAAACAAGCGGAAAATAACAAAAGCCGCCAGCCACCAGCTCCATTTAAACGGAATCAGCGACAGCACCAACAGCATTGCGACAATTTCATCCCAGACGATACCGCCGTAATCCTGAATGCCCAGCTCCCTCTCGGTATAACCACAAATGCGGATACCCCAGAAAAACAAGGCAATACACAATAAAAGCAATATCCAGCCATCTATGCCCAACAGGCACAATACAAAAGCCAGAGGTAATGCTGCCAGCGTTCCGGCCGTACCCGGCGCAACCGGCGACAAGCCGCTGCCGAAACCAAATCCTAAAAAACACAATGGTTTATGCAACAGCCAAGAAAAAGTAGGTTTACGTTCAGCCAAAATGATCAAATCCTAAAGAAGTCAGTTCCAATACGCCGCCTTCGGCATCCAAAATATTCAGACGGCCTGAGTCAGTCATTTTACCAATTCGGGCGACCGGTACGCCACTTTGTTCCGCTACCTGATAAACGCGTTCCCTATCTTCTGGAGCAGCAGTAAAAATCAGTTCGTAATCATCGCCGCCGGCCAATACTGCCGACAACCATTGCTCGCGCGACAAAACGTTTTTCAATTCAGGCAACGACGGCACACAATCGGCAAATATTTCCGCCCCGACAGCAGAGGCTTTTAAAATATGCCCCATATCTTGAGCCAGGCCGTCTGAAACATCTTGCGCAGCATGAGCAAACGGCAACAATGCCTGACCCAATGAAACGCGCGGCTCCGGACGGAGCAATTTATCATCGCAAACCGCCATGATTTCAGACGGTAATTGATAATGCCCCAAATGTTTGTTCAAAGCAGCGGCAGCCAAACCCAACCGACCCGATACCCAAATATCGTCGCCGACTTCGGCCGCATCACGCCGCAGGGCATTCCCTGTCGGAACTTCACCTACTATCGTTACATTAAAGACCAAATCGCCTTTGGTGGTATCGCCACCAATCAACACCGTATCAAAACGCGCGGCCAAAGCAAAAAAGCTATCGCAAAAACGTTTGAGCCAGTCTTGATTCAATTCAGGCAAGGCAGCACTGAGCAATACCCAACGTGGCTTGGCACCCATGGCTGCCATATCGGATAAATTTACTGCAAGCATTTTCCATGCCAAATCTTCAGGCAAAACATCTTCAAAAAAATGTCTGCCTTTGACCAACATATCAGCGCTAAAACATAAATCAAATCCGTTACTTGGGCGAATAATAGCGGCATCGTCCCCTATGCCCAAAATCAGACCTTCCGATTTTTGTCGCTGCAAATATTGTCTGATAAAGTCAAATTCCGTCATATTTATCCAATATAACTATAACTTAGATTACTATATCTAATTTTGTGCCAGCCTGATGTTTGCCTGTTAACACGTCAAACATCAAACTTCCATATTATTTAGATATAAAACTCAATAAGTTAAAGGCCGTCTGAAAATACAGATTTCAGACGGCCTCATATTTTCAAACCACTCTGAGCAGGTATATTTACAGATAGACGATTTCGCCTGTCCGCCCCCTGCTCTCTTGACTTGCCCACCAAATAAATTGCGGCAGGACATCTTCGTAGTTTTTACGTTCGCTTTTCGATTCGCCCGGATGAGATTTGATACGTTGCGGCGAATTGATGGCACCCGGCACCAAAACATTGGCACGCAGGTTGTCAAAACGTTCCCACTCGTCCGCCGCCACTTTACACAAATAATTGAGCGCAGCTTTGGAAGCACCAAAACCGCCCCAATAGGCTTGCGGTTTTTCGCCGTGGCTTTCGCCGACAAAAATCACAGAAGCGTCTTCGGATTGCTTCAACAATGGGAACAGCGCACGGGTCAAGCCCATAGGCGCAACGGTATTGATGCGGTATTGGTTGACCCATTCCGATACGGTTTGGAAGTCCAATGGCGACAAGGCATAGAAATAACTGGCACAATGCACCACGCCATCCAATTTTCCGCCGGTTGCTTCATCAATAGTTTCCGCAAATTGCTTAAACTCTTTCTCCTCCGCGCTCATCAAATCAAAGCAGATGGCAAACGGCTCAGGGCTGCCCGCAGCCACAATGGCATCATATACTTTTTCTAAACGCTTTTGATGACGCGCCACCAAAATGACAGTCGCTCCTGCAGCCGCATAGGCTTTAGCAACCTGTTCGCCCAAGCCTTGGGATGCACCGGTAATCAAGATGGTTTTGTTCGCTAATGTCGTCATGACTTTTCCTTGAACTTTATGGTTTCGGATATTGTATCGGCTTGGTAAGTTTTGTAAAGTCAAAAAGGCCGTCTGAACATTCAGACGGCCTCAGTTTATTCAACCCGCAAATCCAGCATAAGCTTTTCAGCCGCGGCAAAGCCTGACTGAACTGCAGCTTCCAATGTTGCCGGATAGCGAGGATGGAGATAGTCGCCGGCCGGATAAATACGGCGATGGTGCAGCCATGAGAAATCAGGTTGTACAAAATCAACCGTTGCCGCCGTAGTCGCGCGTTTTTCCGTAATAATGCGTACGGCTTCAGGCTTGCCCAAATCCGGACAAACCCGCTTAATATCCGCATGAATTTTCTCGGCCAAATCTTTATCCTTCCATGCCTCGGTGTAATCGGAAACGCTGATGACAACCGCGACTTCATTGTCTGGTAAACCCAACGCCCCCCGATGTAACACCCATTGCGCTGTACCATCGGCAAATCCGGTTAAAGGTGCAGGCAGTTTGACTGCTTGGGCATAACGCAAATAAACCGTGGTAATCGCATGATAGTGCAACGATTGATAGGCCGTCTGAATATAGTCAGGCGTATCTTCAGGAAAAAGCGCGTCAACATGATATGGCGCAACAGCCAAAATCACCGCATCAAATACTTCGCCATTGATTTCAATCCGGCCATCAATGTGATGGTTTAAATGGGAAACACGAGTTTCAAAATGTATCTTTGCACCATGCGTGAGTAGGAACGCCAAAGCCGGTTCGGCTACCATCCTCCCTAAATCCTGCTTAGGCAAAAGATAATCGCTGTTCTCCTTTTCAGACCATACGCCATCATTCAATACATTACATAAAATACGCAACGATGCCTGTTCTAACGGCGTATTTAAAGCACCCCAGACCAAAGGTTGCCAAAATTGCCCAAGCAGGCTGCGGGGAACATTTCGTGTTCTCAACCACTTTGCAACCGTCAAATCGGTTTTATGATGGCCTGCCCAACGTTGCAATGCCGACATATCCGACAGCAATTTGATTTTCAATGAAAAAGAAAGACTTTTCGCACGCAGGATACCGACAAGCAAATGCCAAGGTGCAGGCAGAGAGGCCGTCTGAAACTGTAATCCCTCATGGATGTACCATTGCAAAGGCTGGCGTAAAAAGGCTGATTCAGGTTGAACGCCAATATGTTGCATCAAAGTTTGAACACCATGATACGCACCCAATAAGATATGCTGCCCATTATCCAAAAAGCTGAATCCATCATCTTTCCCAGACAAGGCACGCGCCCTACCGCCTGCCTGTCTCCCGGCCTCAAACAAAGAAATATCAGCTCGATGAATCAGGGAAACCGCCGCAGACAAACCTGCCCAACCGGCACCAATCACAGCAATTTTTGGACGCTTAGTATTCATGGTTTAAATCCAAACAGCCAAGTTTTCAAAGCAATACGTTTTTTACGGGGAGAAGGAATCGCAATTTTATAAGTCAACACATTTTGCGCACCATCACGGTCAATTTCATTCAACAGCGCATAATAAATGGCTGCCATAATCAGGCCGACTTTTTGCGATTTCTTATCCGCAGCCGGCAAAAGCAACATAGCCTCACGATAAGTTTCACGCGCCCTATCCACTTGAAACTGCATTAATTTCGCAAAATTGTCTGTCGGTTTGCACTGCATAATTACGTTGGCAGGCACATCAAACTTCTGCATTTCCTCTATCGGCAAATAAATTCTTCCCTGTCGCGCATCTTCACCCACATCGCGAATAATGTTCGTCAACTGCAAAGCCAAGCCCATTTTGTCCGCATATTCCAAAGTTTTTGGATTGGAAAAACCTAAAATCCGCGCAATAAGACAACCCACCACCCCTGCAACACGGTGGCAATACAGCTTTAATTCATCAAAACTACCATAACGAGCCTGCTCCAAATCCATCTGCATGCCATCAATCAAAGCTTCAAATTCATTCTTCGGCAAATCAAAATTTTCCCGAATATCTTTTAAAGCTTGATGAACGGGATGCTCAGGCATCTCATTGTTGAATACTTTTTCCAAATCACTACGCCACCAGTTCAACGTTATCTGAGCTACATTTGGATCGGTACAGCCATCAACCACATCATCTAGTTCGCGACAAAAAGCATATAAAACAATGATCGCGTTTCTTTTTTCTACCGATAAAAAACGAAAGCCGGATAAAAAACTAGAATGGCTTTCTGCAGCCTTTTGATGACAATAATCCAAAGCAAGCACTGTGAGTCCTAAAAATATCGTTATAAATAATTAGCAGGGATTTTATCTGTATTTAAAAAAGTACGCCAATATCAAAAACTCATCTGACAACAAGGCCGTCTGAAAGCTGATCTTAAGTATCTTTCAGACGGCCTAATATCTTACGTCGCTAAGATCGAAACCAGCAGCATCACCACCAACAGCTGTATCAAAGAATAGCCCCTCTGTACAGTTGCCCTATCCCGTTTTCCGTTAAATGCTTTTAAGTACATATCTTTCTTCCCTTTATCTTTTCTATCACTATCCAACAAGAGGCTATCCGTTTATCCCTTCACCCGATGTAAAGCCCCATTAGCCCAAGCTCTCATTGCCGGCCCCATACAAAGCCGCCCGTCAGCCCGAACCGGCAAGCGGTTCGGCCTCGGGGCGGCATATACGGCACGATCGTCCGTCAGGTTATTTTTTCACGGCAGGCTGTGCAGCCTTAGGCGCGGCAGAAGAAACCGTCGCCTCCGCCTTTAACTTGTTCAGCA
>NZ_JBQCTZ010000144.1:0-8848 GCF_051963715.1 Neisseria sp. P0001.S005
CGAAGCGTTTCCGGGCCTTATGTTCTTTCATATCTTTCTTCAAGCAAGCTGTTTAAGGCAGTATTGTAACTGAAACAGGCGTTTTTGTCGGCACGCTTTCAGACGGCATTTGCCTAATTTTAAGCAAACGGCGGCGCTTCCAAACCCAAAGATTTCAGTAGTTGCGCGGTCTCATAAACCGGCAAACCCATTACGCCGGTAAAACTGCCCTGCAAATGCTCGACAAATACGCCTCCCAAGCCCTGAATCCCATACGCACCGGCTTTATCCATCGGCTCACCGCTGGCAACATAGGCTGCAATCTCCTCAGCCGTCAACGTTTTAAAGCGCACTTCGCTCGTCTGCACCACATCATGGCGCACGCCTTGCCAGTAAACGCATACAGCCGTCAGCACTTGATGCGTCCGTCCGGACAAACGTTCCAGCATATCGACCGCATCCGCTTCGGATTCCGGTTTACCCAAAATAGCCGCACCATCCGCCACCGTCGTATCCGCCGTCAATACAGCAAACTCAGGCTCTTGATCATGAGCAGTAAACCATTGAGCCACCGCCGCCTCATTTTTCTCGCAGGCCATACGGCGCACATACTCTACTGCAGCTTCGCCTTCTTTAGGGGTTTCATCAATATCCGCAGGAAGGCGGCGTACTGTGAAACCCAAATTTTCCAAAATCTCACGACGGCGCGGACTGCCCGAAGCCAGATAAATTGCGTTCATTGTATTGGTTTTCCTTATTTTGAAATTTTATGCTGGCCGGACAGGCGGACATAATGCGCAGAGGAATACGTCAAAAATTCCTTTTCCTCATCCGTCAGCGGACGCACTTGTTTCACAGGAGAGCCAACGTATAAAAAACCGCTTTCCAAACGTTTGCGCGGCGGCACCAAACTGCCTGCGCCTATCATCACATCATCTTCGACAACCGTATCATCCAAAATAATCGAGCCCATGCCCACCAACACACGATTCCCAATTCGGCAGCCATGCAGCATGACCTTATGCCCAATCGTCACATCATCGCCGATAATCAAAGGCGAACCGTCGGGCTTCGCCGCATTCTTATGCGACACATGCAAAACGCTACCGTCCTGCACATTGCTGCGCTTGCCGATAGAAATACTGTTCACATCGCCGCGCAATACGGCATAAGGCCATATCGATACATCTTCCGCCAGCGACACTTCACCAATCACTACCGAAGTCTCATCTACAAAACAAGACTCATCAACCGACGGCACATAATCCAAAAACGCACGAATAGGGTTTGCCATTTCCAATATCCTTTTCTCAAAACCAAAACTGATCAGGCCGTCTGAAAACACGGCGTAAAACGATTTTATACTACAACAATACGAAATCAAGCCAGAAAATCATCAAAAGGCCGTCTGAAACAGTTTTCAGACGGCCTTTCATCATAAACCCTTTATCTTAGCTTACCACTATTTATCATTAGCGCCCCAACTATATTTTATGGAATAATCGTCTTCATTTCATTCTTGGAGAAGCCGATGGAGACACGTTCGGGAAATTATGCAGCACCCCTGCTGGTCGTCGGCTGCGTCGTCTTCGGCTTGGGCAGTTTGATCGTCAAATTTGTCGATGTCGGCTCTTACGCCATCGCATTCTGGCGCTTGCTGATCGCCGCCCCTATATTCTTCCTACTCGGGCGTTTTTTCAGACAAAAAATGCCCACGAAAAGAAAAACGGTTGGCTACGCAATCTTATCCGGCGTTTTCCTCGCATTCGACCTCGCACTTTGGCACGAAAGCATTCACGCCGTAGGCCCCGGCATTTCCACCTTGCTCAACAGCCTGCAGATTTTCTTTTTAGCCGCCATCGGCTTCTTTTTTTATTCAGAACGTTTAAGCGCCCTGCAAATTTTAAGTTTGATATTGGCCACCATAGGCGTAGCCTTAATCGGCAGCCCAGAGTTCGGTCATAACGACAATGCCGCATGGGGATTTGTCAGCGGCGTAATGTCCGGTGCCATGCTGGCCCTGTCTATGGTCTTTGTACGCAAAACCCATGAGCAGGAAAAAGTCGGTTTGTTTCCGCTGATGATGATTTTAAGCTTCGGCGGCGCAATGGCGCTGGTCATCCCATCTCTACTATTCGATGCCGCCCATCTATACCCCAAAACTTTAAACGATGTGATTCTAGTCTCCATCTACGGCATCGTCATGCAATGCTTTGCTTGGGCATTAATTGCTTACGCCATCCCGCTTTTATCCTTGTCACTGACCGGCCTCCTACTGCTCTCCGAACCAGTCGCCGCCATGTTGATCGATTATTTCTGGCTGGATAAACCGATTAATACCGTCCAATGGAGCGGCGCCACTTTGACTTTATTGGCGATTTATTTAGGTTCGTTAAAAGACAAAAAATAGATACAAAAAGGCCGTCTGAAAAATTTCAGACGGCCTTTTAATCTGTTATTGCTTATTGGATACTGGTACCAATACGGCTGAGTTCGCCAAAGTTCATCCAAACGAAAAAGGCTTTACCGACGATTAGTTTGTCATCAACAAATCCCCAGTAACGAGAATCGGCGCTATTGTCGCGGTTGTCGCCCATCGCGAAATAACGGCCTTCAGGAACTTTACAGATAAAGCCATTACCGTCTTCTGCATATTCGCAATTTTCCAAACCGCTTGTTTCAAGCGAGTAATTGCTTTCAGGCATCACTTCGGAGATGTATTTGTTCAATACAGCAATAGATACGGAAGGTTGACCGGCCTCTTTGACCACATCAAAGTTTTTGCCGTTTAAGGCCGTATGAAAACGCTCAAGCGTATGAATCATAGACGGATCGGTATCATCTGCGTATTGATAATTGCCGTTTGGTTTTTCGGAAATAATTTCACCGTTAACAGTCAAAACCTTATCACGGTATTCCACAACGTCGCCCGGAATACCGACGATGCGCTTGATGTAATTCATCTCAGGCTGAAGTGGATAATTGAACACCACGACATCGCCTCTGGCAATGTTGCCGACAGGGATAATGACCTTATTCAAAATCGGCAGGCGGATACCGTAAGAAAATTTGTTCACCAAGATAAAATCGCCTTTTACCAAGCCCGGACGCATGGAGCTGGACGGAATTTGGAACGGCTCGGCAATAAAGCTGCGCAACACAAAGATAACCAAGATGATAGGGAAAAAGCCGCCCATATAGTCGGTAAAATGCGCATTGTCTTCGCCGGTCTCGCTTTTTTTCAGACGGCCTTTATGGATTGCCCAAACAATACCGGTGAACACGACAAACACCAGCAATACGGCGGTAAAGCTCATAAATTCGGACAAAATGCCGAATACGCCGACCATGCACAAGAGATAACTCCATTGCAGGCCGGAGCTCCATTCGCCGTTTTCCTGACGCTCTTTACTGCTTTTGAAGTTGAGGACCAAGCCGGCCAGCAGTACAACGATTGCGCCTAAAGTCAGATTTATACTCATTATTTATCACTCACTTGCAGAATCGCCAAGAACGCGCTTTGCGGGATTTCCACGTTGCCCACTTGTTTCATGCGGCGTTTGCCTGCTTTTTGTTTTTCAAGAAGTTTTTTCTTACGGGTAATATCGCCGCCGTAACATTTCGCCAAGACGTTTTTACGCAGGGCTTTGACGTTTTCGCGGGCGATAATCTGGCTGCCGATGGCGGCCTGTACGGCAATATCAAACATCTGGCGCGGAATCAGTTCACGCATTTTTGCTGCCAGCTCGCGACCGCGGTGAACGGCGCTTTGACGGTGGACAATCAGGCTCAGGGCATCGACTTTTTCGCCGTTGACCATAATGTCGAGCTTGATTAAATCAGACGGTTGGAACTCTTTGAAATGGTAGTCCAACGAAGCATAGCCGCGCGAAGTCGATTTAAGCTTATCGAAGAAGTCCATGACAACTTCGTTCATCGGCAAATCATAAGTCAGCATGACTTGGCGGCCCATGTATTGCATATTAACCTGAACGCCGCGCTTTTGGTTACACAAAGTCATGACGTTGCCGACATATTCCTGCGGCACAAGAATGGTTGCAGTGATAATCGGCTCAAGAATGGTTTCGATGGTGCTGATTTCAGGCAGTTTGGACGGGTTTTCAACTTCGATTTTCTCGCCGTTTTTCAACACGACTTCATAAACCACCGTCGGCGCGGTGGTAATCAAGTCCATGTCAAACTCGCGTTCCAAACGTTCCTGCACGATTTCCAAGTGCAGCAGACCCAAGAAGCCGCAACGGAAGCCGAAGCCCAATGCTTGGGAAACTTCAGGCTCAAATTTCAACGAAGCATCGTTCAGCTGCAATTTTTCCAGCGCATCGCGCAAAGCTTCGTAGTCGTGGCTTTCCACCGGATAAAGGCCTGCAAATACCTGGCTTTGTACTTCTTGGAAGCCGGGCAACGGCTCAGAGGCAGGGTTGGCAACCAAAGTAACCGTGTCGCCGACTTTCGCCTGTCCCAATTCTTTTACGCCGGTAATCAAAAAGCCTACTTCGCCGGCTTTGAGTTCTTGTTTTTGAACCGATTTCGGCGTGAATACGCCTAGCTGCTCAACCTGCGTTTCCGCCTTGGTGCTCATAAAGCGCACTTTGTCTTTCAGCTTGATGGTGCCGTTTTTCACTCGAATCAGCATGACCACGCCGACGTAGTTGTCAAACCACGAATCGACGATAACGGCTTGCAACGGCGCATTTTCATCGCCAGTCGGCGCAGGGATTTTGGCAACGATTTCTTCCAAAACATCTTCCACACCAATGCCGCTTTTGGCAGAACACTGCACCGCGCCAACGGCATCAATGCCGATAATGTCTTCAATTTCCTGCTCCACGCGCTCGGGTTCTGCAGCAGGCAAGTCGATTTTGTTCAAAACAGGCACAACTTCCACGCCCAAATCAATCGCGGTGTAGCAGTTCGCCACAGTTTGCGCTTCCACGCCTTGCGATGCGTCAACAACCAAAAGCGCGCCTTCGCAAGCCGACAGCGAACGGGATACTTCATAAGAGAAGTCGACGTGTCCCGGAGTATCAATCAGATTGAGCTGATACACCTGCCCATCGCGTGCTTTATAGTTGAGCGCGGCGGTTTGCGCTTTAATGGTAATGCCGCGCTCTTTTTCGATGTCCATGGAGTCGAGCACCTGCGTACTCATTTCGCGCAAATCCAAGCCGCCGCAGTATTGGATAAAACGGTCGGCAAGCGTCGATTTACCATGGTCGATGTGGGCAATAATGGAGAAATTCCGTATGTTTTTCATATTGTTATTAAGATAAATGCAATTAAAGTCGGAAAGGCCGTCTGAAAAAACAGGGATTCGGTTTTCAGACGGCCTTAGAATAAGGTTGAATCGTTCCGTATTCTAACGGAAATTCAACGTTTCTGCATGATTTTATAGCGATTTGACAATCTCGGTCACCATCTTCGCAGAGCTGACGGCCGCTGTTTTCAAAAACTCTTCAAAGCTGATGTCCGCTTTCTCATCTGCCGAATCGGATACGGCGCGAATAATCACAAACGGCACTTCCAACTGGTGACAAGTCTGCGCAATCGCCGCGGCTTCCATTTCCACTGCTTTTACGTCAGGGAAATGGCTGCGG
Organism: Neisseria sp. P0001.S005; assembly: GCF_051963715.1. Taxonomy (NCBI): domain Bacteria; kingdom Pseudomonadati; phylum Pseudomonadota; class Betaproteobacteria; order Neisseriales; family Neisseriaceae; genus Neisseria; species Neisseria sp. P0001.S005. The sequence continues at coordinate 5,595 of NZ_JBQCTZ010000144.1, forward strand.
ATTTCCACAACACCTTCGCTACTGTGCACAAAACGGTCGCCACTGACGATCAAGCCTTGCGTTACGGACGTACCTTCAAACACTTGCGCCGCCTTTTCTGCTTGGCGAATCAAGTTCTCATCCGATGCAAACACAGCAGGAAGTTGCGGTACTTGCCCCCAAACATAACCAAAAGCCGTTACATCAACATCATGATGCGCCACAGTTTCGCCGATAACCACATCGCCAACCTTCAGGCCCTTGCCCAAACCGCCTGCACTGCCGGTATTAATAACACAATCCGGTGCAAACTGATGAATGACCCAAGAAGTCGAAACCGCTGCATTAACCTTACCGATACCGCTCAAAACCAATACCATGCGTTTTCCGGCCAACTCGCCTTCATACGCAGAGAATTTACCGAAGGACACATGCTTGACATTAGCCATGCTTTCACGCAAAAGCTCGATTTCCTGCTCCATTGCGCCGACCACGGCAATTGTTTGTACTGACATCTCGTTACCTTTCCATTCACTAATCGGGCAACATTATAACAGCAGAATTTAAAATCACAGGGATACTGAAAAATCTGCTATATTCCCAGAACGACACTCAATTTAAAACAGATTGACGCTCGAGCTGGCAAACAGCAAATAATGGTTGCTTCTGTTATAATTATTCTCAATGAAATAACTTAATATTAACTATCTGAATTCTTATGTTTGACGAAAATACTCCGGGTGCAAAAGAAGAATTGTTCGCTTGGCTACACCATATGAACACATACAAAGGCTCCGACCTTTTCATTACCACCAATTTCCCGCCAGCCATGAAAGTGGACGGCAAAATTACGCGACTGAGTGATGAGCCGTTGAGTGCTGAAAAATGTATGGAAATCGCTTTTTCGATTATGTCTTCCAAACAAATCGAAGAATTTTCTTCCACCAACGAATGCAACTTCGCCATCAGCCTGCCCGATACCAGCCGCTTCCGTGTCAATACCATGGTTCAACGCGGTGCAACTGCATTGGTGTTCCGCTCCATTACCAGCAATATACCTAAATTTGAAACGCTTAATCTGCCCCCTATTCTGAAAGACATCGCCCTCAGAAAACGCGGCCTGATTATTTTTGTCGGTGGTACAGGTTCGGGCAAGTCCACTTCTCTCGCCTCCCTTATCGACTATCGAAACGAAAACAGCTTCGACCACATTATCACCATCGAAGACCCGATTGAGTTTATCCACCAACACAAAAACTGCATCATCACCCAACGAGAAATCGGCGTAGATACCGAAAATTGGCCGATTGCGCTGAAAAACACCCTGCGCCAAGCACCGGATGTTATCTTGATTGGCGAAATCCGCGACCGCGAGACCATGGACTACGCTATTTCCTTCGCGGAAACCGGCCATTTGTGTATGGCGACACTACATGCCAACAATACCAACCAAGCGCTCGACCGCATCATCAACTTCTTCCCCGAAGAGCGCCGTACCCAGTTGCTGACAGACTTGTCGCTCAACCTGCAAGCCTTTATTTCACAAAGACTGATTCCCCGTGAAAGCGGACGGGGTCGTGTGGCGGCGGTCGAAGTTTTGCTCAATTCGCCGATTATTGCTGACTTGATTCAAAAAGGCGAAGTCCACAACATCAAAGAAATGATGAAAAAATCAACCGGCATGGGCATGATCACTTTTGACCAAGCCTTGTATGATTTGTATGAAAACGGCGATATCAGCTATAAAGACGCTATTAAAAATGCCGACTCCCCCCATGACTTGCGCCTAGACATTCAATTACGAAGCCGTCGTGCGCAAAATGCCGGTCCGGATTTAGAATTGATTTAACAGCTTCAAAGCATAGAAAAGGCCGTCTAAAACCTTACTACGAGTTTCAGACGGCCTTTATTCCATCAAATAATCAAGCCTGTTTCAGTTTTGCATCGGCATCACGCAATGCAGTACGCAGACCTTCCTCGATAACCGGATGGTAGAACGGCATATCCAGCATTTGCGGAATCGTCATCTTCATTTGATGCGCCCAAGCCATCAAGTGTGCCAAATGTTCGGCAGCAGGACCGACAACTTCCGCACCAATGAAACGGCCGGTCGCTTTCTCAGCATACAAACGCATATGGCCTTTGTTGACCAACATAACGCGGCTGCGGCCTTGATTTCGGAAGGAAATCTCGCCGATGACAAACTCATCAGGCTGATATTTCGCCGTAACTTGCGCGTATTTCAAGCCGATAGTGGCAATTTGCGGACTGGTGAATACCACGCCGATTACGCTACGGCGCAAACCGCCCTCAATATTCGGGAAAATAGCGGCATTGTGGCCGGCAATTTTGCCTTGGTCGGAAGCTTCATGCAGCAGAGGCAATTGATTGGACGCATCGCCTGCGATAAAGATATGCGGAATGCTGGTTTGCATGGTCAACGGATCGGCAACAGGCACGCCACGCGCATCTTTTTCGATATTCAGGTTTTCCAAACCGATATTGTCCACGTTCGGACGGCGACCGGCGGCAGCCAAAGCATATTCGGCATGGAACACACCTTTTTCGCCATCTTGTTCCCAATGAACTTCAACATTACCTTCTGCATCCAATTTGACTTCGGTTTTGGCATCCAAATGCAAAGTCAACTCTTCACCAAAAACGGTTTTGGCTTCTTCAGCGACAACAGGATCGGAAATACCGCCAATCGCACCGGCTACGCCAAAAATCTCAACTTTTACGCCCAAACGGTGCAAAGCCTGACCCAACTCTAAGCCGATTACGCCAGGGCCGAACACGGCCACACTCTTAGGCAAGGTATCCCAAGAAAAAACATCATCGTTCACAATCAAGCGATCGCCCAAAACTTCCCACTGTGGGAAAATCACAGGGCGCGAACCGGTGGCAATCACAAAACTTTTTGCAGTAATTTGAGTGTGGTCATCAATTTGGACGGTGTGTTCATCAACAAATTTTGCCGTACCCATAATACGCTTGTCGGCAGGCCACTCTTCTACATCGCTGACTACAAAACCGACAAAACGGTCGCGTTCGGACTTCACGCGGTGCATGACTTCTTCGCCGTTTACCGTTACGCTGTCTTTATCCAAATGTACGCCAAACGGATCGGTATGCAGAGCATGATGGCGCGCTTCCGCAGCCGCAATCAGCAATTTGGACGGCATGCAGCCGACACGTGCACAAGTTGTTCCGAATACATTGTTTTCAATCAGGTAAACATTGTCTGTATGAAGTCGGGCATTGCGAAATGCGCC
>NZ_JBQCTZ010000145.1:0-8825 GCF_051963715.1 Neisseria sp. P0001.S005
GTATTTTCCTCTTCGGAAGCACACCATGAAACGTAAAATCTGGTACACCTACGACGACATCCACCGCGTAATCAAAGGATTGGCGGAAAAAATCCAAAACTCCGGCACAAAATACGATGCCATGATTGCCATTGGCGGCGGCGGTTTTATCCCTGCCCGCATGTTGCGCTGCTTCTTGGAAATCCCGATTTACGCCGTAACCACAGCCTACTACGACAACGATCACGAAGGTCAGGTGACCGAGGAAGTGAAAAAAGTCCAATGGCTTGATCCCGTTCCCGATGTACTGAAAGGCAAAAACGTACTGGTTGTTGACGAAGTGGACGACAGCCGCGTTACCATGGAGTTCTGCCTGAACGAATTGTTGAAAGAAGATTTCGGCACTGTCGGCGTGGCAGTATTGCATGAAAAAATCAAAGCCAAAGTCGGTAAAATTCCTGAAGGTGTCCCTTATTTCAGCGGCATTACCGTTGAAGACTGGTGGATCAACTATCCTTGGGACGCGCTGGATATCGACGAACACAACAAATTGGCCGCGCAAAACCAATAAGTCTGGCACGACGTCGCAACAAGCCTTTTCATCTGATTTTCAATTCAATCTCCTGAAAATCAGATGAGTGTGCTTGTCCGATTGTCTGAGGCCGTCTGAAACACACAAACCGGAGAACAACATGATTACACTGGCCGTAGATGCCATGGGCGGAGATGCAGGCCTTGAGATTACCGTCCCCGGTGCAGTGGATTTCCTGAAACAACAATCCGACGTACATCTGATTATGGTCGGAGATGAAGCAGCAGTCCGCCAAGCATTAAGCTCAGCAGGCGCTCCTATGGACCATATTACCGTCTGCCATGCAGCGCAAGTCGTCGAAATGGATGAAGCGCCGCAATCTGCGCTGAAAAATAAAAAAGAATCCTCCATGCGCATCGCCATCAACCAAGTCAAAGAAGGCAATGCGCAAGCCGCCGTATCGGCAGGCAATACCGGCGCACTGATGGCGACCGCCCGATTCGTCCTCAAAACCATTCCCGGCATTGAGCGTCCTGCCATCGCCAAATTCCTACCATCCGACAGCGAACACGTTACTTTGGCTTTGGATTTGGGTGCCAACGTTGACTGTACGCCCGAACAACTGGTTCAATTTGCCATCATCGGCAGCGAGCTGGTACACGCATTGCACCCTGAAAAAGGCAGCCCGCGCGTCGCCCTTTTGAACGTCGGCACAGAAGACATCAAGGGTACGGATGCCGTCAAACAAACCTTTAAACTGTTGAGCAGCAGCAAACTCAACTTCATCGGCAATATCGAAAGCAACAGCGTTTTGTATGGCGAAGCCGATGTCGTTGTCGCAGACGGTTTTGTCGGCAACGTTATGCTTAAAACCATAGAAGGCGCAGTTAAATTCATGAGCAGCGCCATCCGCCGTGAATTCCAAAGCACCCTGTTCAACAAACTTGCCGCCATTGCAGCCCTGCCCGCGCTCAAAGGTTTGAAAGGCAAACTCGATCCGCGCAAATTTAACGGAGCAATCCTGCTTGGTTTACGCGGTATTGTGATTAAGAGCCACGGCGGAACCGACGAAATCGGCTTCCGTTATGCTTTGGAAGAAGCCTACCACGAAGCCAAATCCGCCGGCCTCGCTAAAATCGAACAAGGCGTAGCCACCCAGTTGGCTGCTTTGGAAGCCGCCAAAGCAGCAGCCGAACTGGAAGAAACCGCTGCTCAAACAACGGAAGCTTAAGGCTGATATACACAGGCCGTCTGAAACTCCAAAATGTTCAGACGGCCTGTTTTTATCTTTAATCACCGACTTCATTCTTAATATTGGGAATTTTCCCATTTTCGCTTACAATACCCGACTATCTGAATCAACTCTCTAAAAAGGCCGTTCTCATGCAATATGCCAAAATTTCCGGTACAGGCAGCTACCTTCCTGCCAACCGCGTCAGCAATGACGACCTTGCCAAAAAAGTGGACACTTCCGACGAGTGGATTACCACGCGTACAGGTATCAAATTTCGCCATATTGCAGACGACAGCGAAAAAACCAGCGATTTGGCCGCCGAGTCAGCGCGCCGCGCCTTGGCAGATGCCGGTTTGCAGGCTGACGATATCGACCTGATTATCGTCGCCACAGCTACCCCCGATATGCAGTTCCCTTCTACGGCAACCATCGTGCAGCAAAAATTGGGCATTGCCAACGGCTGCCCTGCCTTTGACGTACAAGCCGTGTGCGCCGGTTTTATGTATGCCCTGACCACTGCCAATGCCTACATCAAAAGCGGCATGGCGAAAAACGCTTTGGTTATCGGCGCTGAAACCTTCAGCCGCATCGTCGATTGGAACGACCGCACCACCTGCGTCCTCTTTGGTGACGGTGCGGGCGCGGTTGTCTTAAGTGCATCTGACGAACCGGGCATTATCCATAGCAAACTCAAAGCCGACGGCAACTACCTCAACCTTTTGAACGTCCCGGGACAAATTGCCAACGGCCAGATTTGCGGTTCGCCCTACATCAGCATGGACGGCCCCGGCGTATTCAAGTTTGCCGTCAAAATGCTGTCCAAAATCGCAGATGACGTTATCGAAGAAGCCGGTTATACCACCAATCAAATCGATTGGCTTGTGCCGCACCAAGCCAATAAGCGCATTATCGACTCTACCGCCAAACACTTGGGCTTGAGCATGGACAAAGTGATCCTGACCGTCCAAGACCACGGCAACACGTCCGCTGCCTCCATTCCGCTGGCACTGGATGTCGGTATTAAAAACGGCCAAATCAAACGCGGACAAAACCTCTTGCTCGAAGGCATCGGCGGCGGTTTTGCCTGGGGTGCGGTTTTGGTGAAATACTAACGGTTGGGCCGTCTGAACACCCCTTTCAGACGGCCTATTCTGCTCAAACCCATGAAATCCCTAACGTTTGCACTCTGCATCAGCAGCCTGTTTTTAAGCATAACGGCTGTAATATTGCCCAAACTGGCAATCGCCTATCTCGCACTGAGTGCATACGTTTTCCTGCTTTACTACCAAGACAAACAGCGCGCACGCAACCACGGCAGACGCATACCCGAAGCAAAATTGCATCTGCTCAACCTGCTTGGTGGCTGGACGGGCGGTTATTGCGGCAGCCTCGCATTCAGGCACAAAACCAGCAAACCCGGATTTGTCCGCACCTTCCGGCTGACCGCCGCAACCAATACTGTCGCCACCCTCCTTCTGCTGGCGGACACCCTCAAACATTCAAACCAATAAGGAATTACCATGTCTTTCGCATTCTTCTTTCCCGGACAAGGCTCACAAAGCCTAGGCATGATGAACGGCTTTGCCGAGCAAGCCATCGTTAAAGCCACATTTGACGAAGCTTCCGCCGTATTGGGTCAAGACCTGTGGGAAATGATTAACGGCGAAGATGCCGAATTAATCGGACAAACCGTCAACACCCAGCCCATCATGCTGGCTGCCGGTATTGCCACCTACCGCGCCTACTTGGAAGCCGGCGGTAAAATCCCTTCCGTTGTTGCAGGCCACAGCCTCGGCGAATACACCGCCCTCGTCGCCGCCGGCGCATTGGATTTTGCAGACGCAGTCAAACTCGTCCGCCTGCGCGCCGAACTCATGCAATCTGCCGTACCGCAAGGCGTAGGCGCAATGGCCGCTATTTTGGGGTTGGAAGACGAACAAGTGAAAACCATTTGTACCGAAGCTGCACAAGGCGAAGTCGTTGAAGCCGTCAACTTCAACTCCCCCGGCCAAGTCGTGATTGCCGGCAATACCGCCGCAGTCGAACGCGCCATGGCTGCCGCCAAAGAAGCCGGAGCCAAACGCGCCCTTCCGCTGCCTGTTTCCGTTCCCTCACATTGCAGCCTCATGAAGCCTGCGGCGGAAAAACTTGCCGAAGCATTGAAAGACATCACCATCAAACAACCGCAAATCCGCGTCATTCATAACGCCGATGTTGCCTCTTACGATGATGCCGACAAAATTAAAGATGCCCTGGTACGCCAACTGTACAGCCCGGTGCGCTGGACAGAAACCGTCAACGCACTTGTTTCCGAAGGCATCACCGAATCCGCCGAATGCGGCCCCGGCAAAGTCCTCGCAGGCCTCGCCAAACGCATCAATAAAGAAGCCGCGTGCAGTGCATTGACCAATTCCGACCAAGTGGCTGCATTTATCGAAGCCCACTAAAACGTTTTCAGACGGCCTTATCCTGTCAGGCAAGGCCGTCTGAAAAATCAGCCCACTCCAATCCGAATACATTATGAAAAAAACCATTATTCTTGCCGTTCCCTACATGTACGGACTGGATCAATGTATCGAAAAAAATCTGCGTTTTCTTGGTTTTGATGTCATTAACCTGTGCTATGACGACCGAGATTCCTATTATCCGAACTTGGGCAGCAGACTCAAAAATCTCTACCACAAACACATCACCAAAGACGGCAACTATAAAAAATACCTCAAATACAGCCGCCACCTCGACGACATTCAACAAAAACTGGCCTTGTTAAATGGTAAAAAAGCCGATTATGCGCTCTGTATCCGTGCCAATATTTACCCCAAAGAAATCATCGCCACCATCCGCGAACACAGCAATGTTTGTGTGAATTATCAATGGGATGGCGTAGGTCGTTTTCCAGATATTATTGAATATTTGGATTATTTTGACCAATGCTGGGTTTTCGATCCCGACGATATTCAAAAATATCCACAATGCCGTTTCAAAGCCACCACCAATTTTTACTTTGACTTTCCCGTGGCAGAATATGCACCTACCAACAAACTCTACTTTTTAGGCGGCTACGAACTTAGACGCGAAGAACAAACCAAACGCTTTATCCAAGAAACCGAACGCCTCAACCTACCCTTGGATTTTCATATCTACTGTAAAGACGATAGGGCTGAAAAAGCCTTCGGACACAACGGCATCCGCTATCTTGACCGCAGCAGCATCCTCAGCTTTGAAGAAAACCTCAGCCAAGTACAAAGTTGCGGTGCGGTTGTCGATTTTGCACAATTCGAACATTACGGCTTATCATTCCGTATCTTCGATGCGTTGCGTTTCGATAAAAAACTGATCACCACCAACAAACATATCTTGGAGACCGACCTATACCACCCGGACCGTGTGTTCGTATGGGACGGCGGTAATTTAGACGCATTGCCTGAATTCTTGGCGCGCCCGTATCAGCAACCTGACCCTGAAATCAAAGCCTATTATTCGTTTACACAATGGCTAAACCGCCTGCTCGGCATTGATTAACCCTATTGCCTACGGCAGATACTTCTGCCTGACAAAATATTACATCGAATACATTATGAGTAAGAAAAAAGTCATTCTCGCCATGCCGGAACTCTTCAAAATCCACGAACTCATTATTGAGAACTTGGAGAAATGCGGATTTGAAGTGCTGTCCCTGACCTATGAAGAAAAAGAGTTCAAATACAAAAATGTATTTCAACGGCTGAAAAAAATCTGGTATCGAAATATTCTTGGACAAAAAGACTTCAAAAAACGGACCATGTTCCGCGCCGTAGAAGAACGCCTCAATACCCTGTTAAGCGAACATCCCGAACAAGCGGATTATTGCTTCATGATTTGGCTAGGCGCCTACCCGAAAGACTTCATCGCCAAGCTCAGAGCGCATTCAAAATTGATGGTGTACTACAACTGGGAAGCCCTGACCTTCTTAAAAGAAGACTTCGACAACATCGAATTTTTCGACAAATTTTACTTTTTCGATCCGTTTGACCAAGGCAAACACCCCGAATACGCCGAAAAACTCTTTCCAACCACCAGCTTCTACTTTGACAGCTTCAGGCCGTCTGAAAACCCGCAAAACAAAATCTTGTTTATCGGCTCGTACGCTGCCGACCGCAACAATGACATCCGTGCATTTTGCGAAGCTGCACGTTCAATCGGTTTAGAAATAGATTTCCGCTTGGCCAGTAAGAAAATTGAAGAAGAAAAAGCGGCTTTGGGCATTCCCGAGGTCGAGTTCTTCTCATTTGAAAACGCCCTCTCCTATCGTCAAAACTTAGAAGAAGCGGCCAAATCCTCCGTATTGGTAGATTTCCTCAACCGCAAGCACTACGGCCTCTCTTTGCGGATTTTCGAAGCGATTGGTTTGGACAAAAAACTGATTACGACCAATCCGACCATCGTACATTACGATTTTTATCACCCGAACAATATGTTCTACTGGAATGGAAGCAACCTTGACGAACTCAAAGCCTTCCTGACCTTGCCGTATGTACCGCTTGCCCCCGGCCTGAAGCACAAATACAGCTTCAGCAACTGGATCAGCTGCGCATTTGATATTGAACCGAATATCCCTATCGGATTGCCTGAAATCGATAGAGACGTTGTGGAGAATTTAAATGTTTGATAGAGAAAAATTAGTATTAGAAACTGCTCATATCCGCAAACGAGAATTCATTGAACAGCCGAGACATATTGTTTATGCAGCCGATCAAAACTATATCAAACACATCGGCACTGCGTTACTTTCTGTGCTGCAAAACAATACCAATCCAATACATTTTCATTTGTTAGTTAGTGGTTCAGAAGGTTATGATTTTAATATTTTCGATCAAATTGAAACATCAAATCAAAACTACGCAATAAGCGTTTACCATTTAAATACAGAATACTTTTCTACCCTGCAGACTACCCATTATTTTACTATCGCTATGTATTACCGTATGAGTATCCCTTGCTTATTAAAAGGTATTGCTCATACTGCGCTTTATTTAGATACTGATGTACTGTGCTTGGGCAACATTGATGATTTATTTGAAATCGACATTTCAAATTCTTTGATTGCTGCCGTACCTGATGCAATCTTATACAGAGCATATATAAAACAACTCAATCAATTTGGTTTTACAGATACTGAGCCTTATTTCAACTCTGGGGTCATTCTATTCAATATTGACAAATGGAATGATATGGCAATAGATAAAATTTTGTCTGAAAAAATGCAAGCCGTAGAAAAACAGAATTTTAAACTCTCCTGTCCAGACCAAGATATTTTGAATTTAGCCTGTATAGGTCATGTACACTGGCTTTCAGAAAACTTTAACTGGATACATTGGCATCAAAAATACAGTGAATTAATCGACAATCCCAACAATATCCGCTTAGTCCATTTTGTTGGTCATATCAAACCGTGGCATCAATTAGGCTTCCACCCTGCATATGATCAATATTTTAAGAATTCCCCATGGAATAACGGATATCTAGAACAACCTCTATCAACTTGGTTGCCCTTTCCAAATCCTAAAAGGAAATTTAGACAAGCAGCCAAACGGCTTTGGAAACAAGGACAAAAAAAGCAAGCATGGGCATACTACAGAGAATATTTATTACGAAGAATCAACAAACGACGGTATCAAGCACCCTCCCCAGGTAAATAAGGCCGTCTGAAACCATTTTTCCAATCGCAATTAAGGAATAAAACATGAGTACACAAGATTTAAGCGGCAAAATCGCTTTGGTAACCGGCGCATCGCGCGGTATTGGTGCGGCAATTGCCGATACTTTGGCTGCGGCCGGTGCAAAAGTTATCGGCACTGCCACTAGTGAGAGTGGCGCGGTTGCAATCGGCGAACGCTTGGCACAATGGGGTGGCGAAGGCCGTGCATTAAATTCTGCCGAACCTGAAACCATCGAAAATCTAATTGCCGACATCGAAAAAGAATTCGGCAAACTGGATATTCTGGTCAACAACGCCGGCATTACCCGCGACAACCTCCTAATGCGCATGAAAGAGGAAGAGTGGGACGACATCATGCAGGTCAACCTCAAATCTGTCTTCCGCGCCTCTAAAGCCGTATTGCGCGGCATGATGAAACAGCGTGCCGGCCGCATCATCAACATCACATCCGTTGTCGGCGTGATGGGCAATGCCGGCCAAACCAACTATGCAGCCGCAAAAGCAGGCTTAATCGGCTTCTCCAAATCTATGGCGCGTGAAGTCGGCAGCCGTGGCATTACCGTCAACTGCGTTGCCCCCGGCTTTATCGACACCGATATGACCCGCGCCCTACCGGAAGAAACCCGCAAAACCTTTGAAGCGCAAACTTCTTTGGGCAAATTCGGTGAAGCACAAGATATTGCCGATGCAGTCTTGTTCTTGGCTTCTGATCAGGCAAAATACATTACCGGTCAGACACTTCATGTCAACGGCGGCATGTTGATGCCTTAAACCATTTATTTAAAGGCCGTCTGAATATTTCAGACGGCCTTTTTTGTCAATCAAAACACTACTTTACATTCTATCTTGATATAATCTTAATAATCCGTTAGATAACGCTCGAAACAGTAAGTCCAAATAAGCATGATACGGGAAATCAAATCGCAGAAATGAAGTTCATTCTGTGCGTTTTTATTTGGGTTTGCTGTCGGTTTTCGACGTGTTTCAGACGGCCTATATAACAATAGCTACTCTTAACGAAAGGCCGCCCACTCTATGCACGAATTCTCCCTCGGACCCATTGTCATTGTCTTGTTGGTTTCCGTCATTACAGTTATCTGCTGTCGCAAGTTCAACATTCCTTCCATGCTCGGTTATCTTTTGGTCGGTTTTATTGCCGGTCCGGGTATGTTCAAACTGATTCCGCAAAGCCATGCCACCGACTATTTGGGCGAAATAGGCATTGTATTCTTGATGTTCAGCATCGGTCTCGAATTCTCCCTGCCCAAACTCAAAGCCATGCGCCGTCTCGTATTCGGCTTGGGCGGTTTGCAAGTCATCATTACCATGCTCTCGATTATGGGCATTTTGATGGCAATGGGCACGCCGTTTAACTGGGCGTT
>NZ_JBQCTZ010000146.1:0-8582 GCF_051963715.1 Neisseria sp. P0001.S005
TTGGGCGCGGACGCGTGGCGGCGGTTTGTCTGGGTCGAATGGCCGGTGGTGCGCGCGTGGGTTGCCGGTGGCGCGTGCCTGGTATTTTTATATTGTTTTTCAGGCTTCGGACTGGCCTTACTGCTCGGCGGCGAACGTTTTGCAACGGTGGAAGTGGAAATCTACCGGCTGGTGGCGTACGAGTTGGACATGGCGCGTGCGTCGGTGTTGGTGTGGCTGGTGCTGGCGGTTACGGCGGCGGCAGGAGGTTTGTATGCGTATTGGAGCAGGCGCGTGGCGGTGGATAAGTCGGTCTCGCCTTTGCCTCCGCGTGCGCCGATATGGGCGTGGGAAAAATGGCTGACGGCAACGGTATTGGCCATGTTGGCAGTATGCTGCCTGCTGCCTTTGGCGGCGGTGTGGCTCAAGGCGGTATCGGCAGGCTCTTCGTGGGCAGTCTTGCTGGAAGCGCAAACGTGGGCAGCGGTGTGGAACACTGTCCGTTTCTCTGCGGCAGCCGTGGCAGCGGCGGCGGTTTTGGGCGTACTGTATGCGGCGGCGGCACGGCAAATGGCGTGGTTGCGCGCGCTGATGTTTTTGCCGTTTATGGTGTCGCCTGTGTGCATCGCGTTCGGCGTTTTGCTGCTCTATCCACAATGGACGGCTTCGCTGTGGCTGCTGACGGCAACTTACGCGCTGTTGGCGTATCCGTTTGTGGCCAAAGACGTATTGGCCGCATGGGACGGTTTGCCCAAAGATTACGCGGCGGCGGCGCGCACCATGGGCGCAAACGGTTTTCAGACGGCCTGTTATGTAAACGCGCCTTTATTGAAACCGGCTTTGCGGCGCGGCCTGACTTTGGCTTCGGCAACGTGTATCGGCGAATTTGCGGCCACATTGTTCCTGTCCCGCCCCGAATGGCAGACGCTGACCACTTTGATTTACGATTATCTCGGACGCGCCGGTGCGGACAATTACGGACGGGCGATGGTGTTGACAGCGGTATTGACCGCTTTGGCTTTGACGGCATTTTTGCTGGTGGACGAAGCAGAAGGACAAAAGGCCGTCTGAACGTGGTCGGCTCAAACTCCCTTCGCTTTCACTACACTATTGCCGCGCCTTGTATCGAAAATTGATTGAATCCGCTATATAATTTGTTTTTAACCGCACTCAACACGACCTATCATGACCGACTTAGAAACCAAACGCCTTGAAACCCAAGCCATGCTGGACAATGCCGACTTGCTGTTTGACCAAGAACAATGCCGCGCGGCCTTGCAAAAAGTTGCTGACGACATTACCCGCGACTTGGGCGACAAATACCCCCTGCTCCTGCCTGTGATGGGTGGCGCGGTGGTGTTTACAGGGCAGCTGCTGCCGCTGTTGCGCTTCCCTTTGGACTTTGACTACGTCCATGTTTCCCGCTACGGAGACAAACTCGCAGGCGGCGCGTTCAACTGGAAACGCATGCCCGACCCCGAGCAAATCAAAGGCCGTCATGTAGTCGTTTTGGACGACATTCTGGACGAAGGCCACACCATGGCCGCCATTCAGGAAAAACTGTTGGAAATGGGCGCGGCAAGCTGCCGTGCGGCCGTATTTGCCAACAAACTGATCGACAAAGAAAAACCGACCAAAGCCGATTATGTCGGTTTGGACGTGCCCAACCGCTACGTCTTCGGCTATGGCATGGATGCCGCCGGCTGCTGGCGCAACCTCGGCGAAATCTACGCCTTAAACAATAAATAAAACAAAGGCCGTCTGAAAAATCTTCAGACGGCCTCAACCCCAATAATAGGAACACATCATGATAGGTTTGTTAATCATTACACATGAAACCATAGGTGAAGCCTATCGCGGTTTGGCCGACCATTTTTTTCCCAACGGCTTCCCCGAAAATCTCCACATCCTCGGCGTACAGCCCGATGAGGATCAAAATGACATCATCAACAATGCCATCGCCGCATTGCAGGAATTTCCCAACAACCGCGGCGTGCTGATCATGACCGACATCTTCGGCGCCACACCGTGCAACGCCGCACGCCGACTGGTGCGCGAAAACAAATCCGCCATCCTGACCGGCCTCAACGCCCCGATGATGATTAAAGCCATCCAATACTCATCACAAGCCGAAAACCTCTCCGACTTCACCGAAACCGTCAAAGAAGCCGCCATCAGGGGCATTTTCGCCATTACATCCGCACCTGAAGACCTGGTGTGCAAAGAACACGGCTAAGGCCGTCTGAAAACATTCACTTTACGAACATTACATTTAGGGGACATCCATGCTCAAACAAGAAATCGAAATCATCAACAAACTCGGCCTGCACGCGCGTGCCTCCAGCAAATTCACTCAAACCGCCTCCCAATTCCAAAGCGAAGTCTGGGTCACCAAAAACGGCAACCGCGTCAACGGCAAAAGCATCATGGGCCTGATGATGCTGGCCGCCGCCAAAGGCACCGTGATTGAGCTGGAAACAGAAGGCGCAGACGAAGCCGCCGCCATGCAGGCGTTGACCGACCTCATCAACGACTACTTCGGCGAGGGCGAATAATGAGCATCGTCCTACACGGTGTAGCCGCGGGCAAAGGCATTGCCATCGGCCACGCCCACCTCATCACGCGCGGCGCGGCAGAAGTTCCCCAATACGACATCGATCCCGACAAACTCGATGCCGAAGTTGCCCGTTTCGACAACGCCATCAAAGCCACGCGCAAAGAATTGGAACAGCTGCGCGGCGCAATTCCCGAAAACGCTCCGACCGAATTGGGCGCGTTCATCTCCCTGCACCTGATGCTGCTGACCGACGTTACCCTCTCGCGCGAACCCATCGACATTTTGCGCGAGCAAAAAATCAACGCCGAATGGGCATTGAAACAGCAAAGCGACAAGCTCGCCGCCCAGTTCGACAGCATCGACGACGACTACCTGCGCGAACGCAAACAGGACATGCTCCAAGTCGTCCGCCGCATCCACAACAACCTTGTCGGCCAAAGCAACGAAATCAACCTCGCCGGCAACCTGCTTGACGACACCGTCCTCATCGCGCACGACCTCTCGCCTGCCGATACCGTATTGTTCAAAGAGCAGCACATTACCGCCTTCGTAACCGATGCCGGCGGCCCGACCAGCCACACCGCCATCTTGGGCCGTAGCCTCGACATCCCGTCCGTCATCGGCCTGCACAACGCCCGCAAACTCATTACCGAAAACGAAATCGTCATCGTCGACGGCATCAACGGCGTCCTCATCATCGATCCCGACGAAGTCGTCCTCAATGAATACCGCCGCCTCGCCCGCGAATACCGCAGCCACAAGCGCGAACTCAACAAAATCAAAAAAACCGCCGCCACCACGTCCGACGGCATCAACATTGAGTTGCTCGCCAACATCGAATCCGCCGAAGACATCAAAGCCCTGCACAACTTCGGCGCAGACGGTGTCGGCCTGTTCCGCAGCGAATTTCTTTATCTCAACCGCGACAACATGCCGACCGAAGATGAACAATACGAAGTCTATGCCGGCATCGTCAAAAAACTCAAAGGCAAAAACATCACCATCCGCACGGTCGATTTGGGCGTCGATAAAAATCCGCGCTGGTTCGGCCAAAACAGCACACCCAACGGCAGCCTCAACCCCGCACTCGGCCTGACCGGCATCCGCCTGTGCCTCGCCGAGCCGGTCATGTTCCGCACCCAAATGCGCGCCATCCTCCGTGCCGCCACCCACGGCCCCGTGCGCATGATGTGGCCGATGATTACGTCCATTTCCGAAGTGCGCCAATGCCTTATCCATCTAGACACGGCCCAACGCCAACTGACCGAACGCGGCGAAACCCTCGGCCCGGTCAGCATCGGCTGCATGATTGAAATCCCGTCCGCCGCCATGACCGTCGGCAGCATCCTCAAGCTCGTCGACTTCGTTTCCATCGGCACCAACGACCTGATTCAATACCTCCTGTCGGTCGATCGCGGCGACGACAGCGTCAGCCACCTCTACCAACCCGGCCACCCTGCCGTCCTCAAAACGCTGCAACACATCATCCGCACGGCAAACCGCATGGAAAAAGGCGTGTCCATCTGCGGCGAAATGGCCGGCGATACCGTCTTCACCCGACTGTTGCTCGGCATGGGCCTGCGCCGCTTCTCCATGAACCCCAACAACCTGCTTTCGGTTAAAAACATCATCCTGCACAGCCACACCGGCCATCTCGAAAACGATGCCGCCAAAATCCTGCGCTGCGAAGACCCGGAAAAAGCCGAGAAACTGATTAAAATCCTCAACCAAAGCGAACAGGCGGAATCACAGGCCGTCTGAATCTCTAAAAAGGGCGTGTTTCGATACACGCCCTTTTTATTCGTCCCTATTTTGGGTTTACGCCCGATTCTCCCTCAAGCCCTCTTCTTCCCTATTTCGCCATTTCAAAAACCAACCTTTTTCACTTTTCCCCAATACTGCTGACAGGCCGTCTGAAAAATATATGGCGCAAGTGAAATAAAACTTTTATACCTACACCAAAGGCCGTCTGAACCCTGATTGCAAGGTTTCAGACGGCCTTGTTTTCAACCGGATACCTTTTATTTTTTGCAATAAAAAACCCTTTACCTATCCATTCCAGCTACTGCCCATTATGGCTTTAGGTACCCCATATCATTCCTTTTTACTAGGTCTTCAGTACACCCAAGCCCTATATAAACACTATCCCTTCGCTTTAATGATGAAACTTTTTATTTCGAAATATGTCTACTCACTCGTTCACTTGAAAAAAGATTCAATACCTTGTAAATTTATAAAATGATAGTAATTATCATAATATTTTAAAGGAATGATTCATGAGATTTACGCAACTTTCTGCTTTGATTGCCGCCGCCGCTTTATCAGTCGGCTCCGTATCCGCTTTTGCCAAACCCGTTCAGCTGACCGATATCCTCGGCCGTAAGGTAACTGTCGACCTGCCTGCCAAGCGCGTGGTGTTGGGCTTCTACTACCAAGACTACATGGCCATCGGCGGCAAAACCGCGCTGGACAACGTCGTCGGTTTCTCCAAAGCAGTTTGGGCCGACTGGGCGCCGCCAAGCTGGGCGGCATTCAGCAAAGCCGTGCCTAAACTGAATCAGCTGACCGACGTGGGCGAAGTGGAAGTCGGCACTTTCTCGATTGAGAAAGTATTGGCGCTGAAACCCGATTTGCTGGTTTTGGCCGAATGGCAATACAAGGCTTTGGGTTCCGATCTCGACCGCATCAACAAAGCCGGCATCCCCATCATCGTGTTGGACTACAACGCGCAAACAGTGGCCAAACACGTTCAATCGACCAAGCTCATCGGCACGCTGACCGGCCAGCAGCAAAAAGCCGACAAACTGGCGGCAGACTACAAACGCGTTGCCGACACCATCCAGGCGCGCGTGCAAAAAGCCAACCTGCCCAAGCCTAAAGTCTATATCGAGTTCGGCAACAAAGGCCCTTCCGAACACAGCGTTACCTTCGGCAAGAGCATGTGGGGTTCGATGGCGACACTGGTTGGCGGCAACAATATCGCCGCTTCTTCGGTCGAATTCTACGGCCCGATCAATCCTGAAAAAGTCCTCGCCGCCAAACCCGACGTGATCATGATTACCGGCCGCGAAACCGAATTGAAGAAAAACCCTGCCGCCATGGTGATGGGCTGGGGCATTCCAAAAGCCGAAGCGGAAAAACGCTTGGCAGGCTTTGCCAAACGCGCCGGCTGGGCCAACCTGCCTGCGATTAAAAACAACCGCCTCTACGCCGCCTACCACGCTAACTCGCGCACGCTGTCCGACAGCGCATCGATTCAGTTTATGGCCAAAGCGATTTATCCGCAGTTGTTTAAGGATTTCAACCCTGAGAAGACCTATCTGGACTTCTACCGCCAAAACCTGCCTGTTGTACCAAATGGTACGTTCTACCTCTATCCGAAAGGACAATAAGGTAGTTTAGATTTTCAGACGGCCTTTTAAATAGGAAGGCCGTCTGAAATTTTTGCGGAAGAAAAAGGCAAACCTGTTTCTCCCCTTTCACAACACTCTTTTTTAAAGGTTTGAAACATGAATGATTCGGTTGTCGCCGAGATTGTGAAAAACCAGCGCAAGTTGGAAGGCAAGCGTTGGTTGATTGTGTTGATGTTTTTAGTCATCGCAGCGGTCAGTTTCCTATTCGACATCGCCACCGGCCCTGCGATGACGGACACGCTGCCCGTCGGCGAAGTGGTCAATGTTTTGCTGGGCAAACCCGAAGTCGATGAAATGAACCGCCTGATTGTGATGGATTTGCGCCTGCCGATTGCGGTGATGGCCTTGGTGGTCGGCGCGGCTTTAGGTGTCGGCGGTGCGGAAATTCAAACGCTCTTGAACAACCCGATGGCCAGCCCTTATACGCTGGGCTTGGCGGCGGCGGCGGGTTTGGGCGCGTCAGCGGTGATTGCGTTCGGCGGTTTCGGGCTGCCTGAAACGGTCGCCGTTCCCATCGGCGCGTTTGTGATGACCATGCTGGCTTCGGGCATCTTGTTTCTGTTTGCCTCAGCGCGCCGCTTCAATTCGGCGATGTTGGTGTTGGTGGGGATTGCGCTGTTGTTCCTGTTTCAGTCGATTTTGTCGCTGATTCAATTTATCGCCGCGCCTGAGATTTCGCAGCAGATTCTGTTTTGGCTGTTCGGCAGCCTGACCAAGGCGACTTGGGAAACAGTCATCGTTACGGCGGCGGTTACGGCGGTATGCGTGTTTCTGCTTTCGCGCGATGTGTGGAAGCTGACTGCGCTGCGCTTGGGCGAAGAACGCGCCGTCGGGCTGGGCATCAATCTGCAATTTTTGCGTCTGAAAACGCTGGTGTTGGTGGCGGTAATGACGGCAACGGCCATCAGTTTTGTCGGCGTCATCGGCTTTATCGGACTGGTTGCGCCGCATGTGGCGCGGATTCTTTTGGGCGAAGACCAACGTTTCTTCCTGCCCGGCGCGATGCTGGCAGGGGCGGCGTTTCTGTCGGTGGCCAGCGTGTTGTCCAAGGTGATTATCCCCGGCGCGCTGTTTCCGGTGGGGATTGTTACGTCGTTTGTCGGCGTGCCGTTCTTCTTCTGGATTGTATTAACGAAACGATAGGCCGTCTGAAATGTTGAAACTTGAAAACGTACACATCCGGCGCGGCGATTATGTGGTCGCCGACAATATCGATTTGACGCTGGAACAAGGCAAAGTCTATTCCGTGCTCGGCCCGAACGGCACGGGCAAATCCTCGCTGATGAAAACGATTTTCGGCGAAGTCGCGCACAAAGGCACCATCCGCTACGGCGACGAAGTGTTGAGCAAAATCCACCTGCAAAGCTGGCGCAAACGCATAGGCTATATGCCGCAGGACACCGCCGCCGAAGCCTCGCTGACCGCGCTGGAAGTCGTGTTGCTCGGCCGCATGGACGCGCTGCACATGCACGTCGGCGACGAACTGCTGCACGAAGCCGCAAGTATCATGGCGGAGCTGGGTATCGGCCATCTGGCGCACCGCGACGTCATGCGGCTTTCCGGCGGACAGCGGCAGCTCGTGATGTTTGCCCAAGTCATGCTGCGCCGCCCCGAAATCCTGATGCTGGACGAACCGGTCAGCGCGCTGGATATGCACCATCAGCTCAATCTTTTGGAGCGCGTGGTGCAATACACGCACGAACACAATCTGGTTACGCTGATGGTGTTGCACGATTTGAGCCTCGCCGCGCAGTTTTCAGACGGCGTGATTCTGCTTGGTGAAGGCAAAGTACAGGCGCAGGGCGCGCCGCAGGACGTGTTGCAGGCGGACATGATAGGCAGGCTGTATAAAGTGGACATCGAGCTTTTGTACGACAGCAAAGGCCTGCCCGTTATCCGCCCGATGCGGCAGAGTGCGTAACCTAACCGCTCCTGAAATGTCGGATTGAGCATCCGGCCTGCGAACTCCCTGCAACTCATCCCCTCTCCCGCGGGAGAGGGTTAG
This sequence comes from Neisseria sp. P0001.S005, assembly GCF_051963715.1. Classification (NCBI taxonomy): domain Bacteria; kingdom Pseudomonadati; phylum Pseudomonadota; class Betaproteobacteria; order Neisseriales; family Neisseriaceae; genus Neisseria; species Neisseria sp. P0001.S005. The sequence continues at coordinate 7,955 of NZ_JBQCTZ010000146.1, forward strand.
GGAGAGGGCGGTAAGCCCAAGGCTTGCCTCTCCGACTCATCAGCCCGACCCCTATTTTTTATCCTTAGAAAGGACTCCCCCCATGAAAAAATCCCTCTTCCTCCTGATGCTGACCGCGTCCCTTAGCGCATACGCCGCCAACCACGAAGTCAAAATGCTCGACAACGGCAAAGACGGCAGCATGGTGTTCGAACCCGGCTACGTCAACGCCAAAGTCGGTGATACCGTAACCTTCAAAGCCACCAACAGCGGCCACTGGGTACAAAGCAAAGCCCTGCCCGACGGCGTTGCCGACTTCCTCTCTGAAGACGGTAAAGACTTCACCCTCAAACTCGACAAAGAAGGCGTGTACGTCTACACCTGCCCGCCGCACCGCATGATGAACATGAGCGGCGTGATTCAGGTCGGCAAACCGGTGAACAAAGCCAAAGCGCAAGCCGTTGTCGATGAAATGGAAAACCGCGCCATGCAAAGCAAAGGCCGTCTGAAAAAATACATGGCGCAAGTGAAGTAAAAGCGTTTACGCCTGCATTAAAGGCCGTCTGAAACCTTTTCAGACGGCCTGTTTCCTTTGCGTAAAACACGCATCAAAGCTATATCTTCCGTTTCAGTTTCCGATAAAATAGGC
>NZ_JBQCTZ010000147.1:0-8493 GCF_051963715.1 Neisseria sp. P0001.S005
AAGCGGCCAACAGGCTAAGTGTGCCTGTTGCCGCCCAAAAGGCGGCCCGGATGCCTGATTATCAGGTATCCGGGGAGGATTAAGGGGGTATTTGAATAGAATCAGTGGATATTTGAAACAAAAGCAGCCGAAAACCTTCGTTTAGGTTTCGGCTGTCGGGGGAAGGGCTTTTTTGCAAAGGTCTCTGAATATGAATAAAGTTCAAGGCCGGTCGGTTTACTATATAATACCGTCCAAACCAACCATAACTTACTCATTGCAGGGAAGATAATGAAAAAAGTGCTGATTGTGCATTACTCGCAAACGGGGCAGCTCTCCAGCCTGGCGCGAAATTTTGCCGCGCCGTTGCAAACAGCCGGCGTACAGGTCGATTGCGTCAATATCGTACCGGAGCAGACATTTCCGTTTCCGTGGCCGTTTTGGCGTTTTTTCGATACCTTTCCTGAAACCGTCCATTTAAAACCCGCCCCGATTCTGCCGCCGCAAATTCCATCCGAAGATTACGATGTGGTGGTCATTGCCTACACCGTTTGGTTCCTCTCTCCTTCGCAACCGATGACCGCCTTTTTGCAACGCGAAGAAACGCGCCGGCTGCTGGACGGCAAACCGGTCATCACGCTTATCGGCTGCCGCAATATGTGGCTGGGCGCGCAGGAAAAAATGAAATCTTTGCTGAAACAAAACGGCGCCAAACTCATCGGCAACATCGTAAAAATCGATGCCTGCAACAGCGCGGCTAGTTTCATTACCACGCCCGCATGGATGCTGACCGGCGACAAGCGCTACTTCCGCTCCCTGCCCTCCGCCGGCATTGCTGAAGAAGAATTGGCGGATGCGGCGCGGTTTGGTACGAAATTGCGCGATACACTATTGAACCAACAACCTTTGGACGAAACCCTGTTTCAAAACATGGGCGCAGTGACAGTCAATGAAAAACTGATTTTCAGCGAACGCGCCGCCGGTCACAGCTTCTTCGTCTGGGGCAAGCTTTTGATGGCGGCAGGCCGTATTTCTCCGCTCTTGCGCCGTGCCTTGTTGTGCTTTTACATCGTATTTTTATTGGCGATGATTTTGGTGGTTTTACCTGTCAGCGTGATTTTGAAAAAACTGCTGCATCCGCTGCTCAAAGGCCGTCTGAAAAAACTGGCGGATTATTACGGCCAACCTTCCGGCGGATAAATCGGATTGCGGGCGGCAACCTGTAAGGAGACTGTATATGGACGATTTTGAACGCATTTACCGCGACTGGCACGAATATGCCAAAAACCGCGACACCGACGCGCTGATTGCGCTGTATGCCGACGACGCCGTATTTGAAAGCCCGCTGGTGCCCGCGATTATGAATACCGACAGCGGCATCCTGTGCGGCAAGGCCGAAATCCTGCGTTTTTTACAGGAAGGTACGCGCCGCCGTCCCAACGATTTGGTGCGCTGGTATCGGGACGGCCGCTATTTCGTTGCGGGCGATACGCTGGTGTGGGAATACCCGCGCCAGACGCCCGACGGCGATCAGGTGGATATTTTGGAAGTGATGCGACTGGAAGGCGGCAAAATCAAGCACCACCGCATTTATTGGGGCTGGTTCGGCACGCAGATGCTGACAGCTTCGGCACTCGCCAAAGCGGTTAAGGCTTGACGCCGGAAGCCGCACCGACGTTGGCAGAGGCCGTCTGAAAACGACCAAAATGTTTTGCAGCAACGGCCGACGACAGTCTTGCTTTTCAGACGGCCTCAAATACAGAAAGCACTCCATGCCCGAAGTTATCCACTACCCCGAACGCCGTCGCTTTCAAATCGATATTGACGGTTTGGAAGCAGGCTACATCAGCTATACCGAACACAACGGCGGCTGGGACATAAACCATACCGAGGTCTCGCCCAACTTCCGTCATCGCGGCATTGCCAAACTGCTGGTGAGCGCGCTGATGGAATACGCCGAAACACACCACATCCCGTTGACTGCAAGCTGCGACTACGCGGCACGGTTTATCGGTTGATTATTTTGACAACCACATCATGACATCGAATAACACACTCAAAGACGTTTATCTCAACCGCGTTTCTGCCTTCTTGCCCAATGCCCCCGTCGGCAATGACGAAATGGAAGCCGTCCTCGGCATGGCAGGCGATGTACCATCACGCGTGCGCCGTATGATTTTGCGTTCCAACGGCATTTTGTCGCGCCATTACGCCATCGACCCCGAAAGCCGCCGCACGACGCATACCAATGCTGAGTTGGCTGCCGAAGCGGTCAATGGCTTATTTGCCCAAGGCGTTCCTGCAGAAGCCATCGGCAGCCTAGCGTGCGCCACTTCCTATCCCGACCAAACCATGCCCGGACACGGCGTGATGGTGCATGGTTTGCTGGATATGCCGCCTTGCGAAGTGTTCAGCATGGCAGGCGTATGCGCGGCAGGTATGGCGGCAATGAAACACGCCTACAACGCTGTGCGCACCGGCGAACACGCACATGCAGTTTCCGTTGCTTCCGAAAACGCCTCGGCGGTCATGCGCGGCGAAGTGTTCCAAAGCGAAACCGACCATAAAAAACTGGAAAACGCGTCCCCCGAAATCGGGTTTGAAAAAGACTTTTTGCGCTGGATGCTGTCTGACGGCGCAGGCGCGGTGTATCTGTCCGACCGCCCCAATTCAGACGGCCTCAGCCTGAAAATCCATTGGATAGACCTGCTTTCCTACGCCAACGAAATGCCGCCCTGCATGTATGCCGGCGCAGAATTCCGCGACGGCGTATTTGAAGGCTGGAAACACGCCGATGCCGATTACGGCCGCCGCCACAGCCTGATGGCGGTCAAACAAGACGTCAAACTGCTGAACGAAAATATCGTCCGCTATACAGTGGAAAAACCCCTCTCCCAAATCGCCGCCAAACACGGCATCCGCGCCGAAGAAATCGATTGGTTCCTGCCACACTACTCTTCCGGCTTTTTCCGCGACCGCCTTTCAGACGGCCTGAAAAATATCGGCTTCGACATTCCGCAGGAAAAATGGTTTACCAATCTGCACAGCAAGGGCAACACGGGTTCGGCCTCGATTTACATCATCCTTGAAGAATTTATGCGCACTTTCCCTATCGAACACGGCCAAAAAATCCTGTGTTACGTTCCGGAAAGCGGACGCTTTTCAACATGTTTCATGCTTTTGGAAGCAGTAAAGGCCGTCTGAATGAAAATTGACGACATCCCTCAAGACAACAGCGCCAGCTACCACGGCCACCGTAAAGTCATCTACGGCACCCGCGACGGCCACTACGAAGCGGCCACCAGCAACGGTTGGCAGGACGAAGCCTACGCCACCGAAATGGCAGTGTGCGAACTCGATGCCCAAACGCATGCCGCGCGCGAAGCTGTCGAAAAAGGCGAATATTCGCCGCTGTACTACCATATGTTCCGTTGCCGTTATGATGAAACCGGCTTGGCCATGGCGGCAGGCGTATGGAAATGGCAGCTGCGCCGGCATTTCCGTCCCGAAGTGTTCGCCAAACTACCGACCAAAACTCTGCAAAAATACGCCGATGCCTGCCAAATCAGCATAGACAGCCTCAAACAAACCAATATTTAAAGCCCCCTCATGATTACCCTGCATTCGCTCGACCAATCCCGCGCCCTGCGCATTGTTTGGCTGCTTGAAATCCTCGGTACGCCTTACCGCCTGCAAACCTACCGCCGCCATCCCGACACTTTGCTCGCCCCTGACGAACTCAAAGCCATCCATCCCTTGGGCAAATCGCCTTTATTGGATGATAACGGCTTTATCTTGGCGGAAAGCGGCGCGATTACCGACTATCTGATTCAAACCTATGGCAACGGCCGTCTGATGCCCGAACGCGGCAGCCGCGAATACTGGCAATATCAACGCTGGCTGCATTACGCCGAAGGTTCGCTGATGCCGTTATTGCTGCTCGGACTGGTGTTCCGCCGGATTGAAAGCGCGCCCATGCCGTTTTTCGTCAAACCGATTGCCCGCAAAATCAGCGGCAGCGTCAAAAGCAGCTTTATCCATCCGCAAGCCGCGCTGCATCTTGCCCACATCAACAGCGAATTGGAAAACCGCAAATGGTTGGTCGGCAACAGCCTCAGTGGTGCCGACATCATGATGAGCTATCCGCTGCAAGCCGCAGCCGACCGCTTCGATTTTGCCGACTACCCCAATATCCGCGCTTATTTGCAGCGTATCGAAGCGCATGAAGCCTACCGCCGCGCCGTTGAAAAAGCAGGTTCGCCTTTATTGAAACTCGACAAATAAAACAAGGCCGTCTGAAACGTTTTCAGACGGCCTGAAACCTTGGTTCACTTATCGAATAGCTTTGCAGCAAACGGCATTTTTACCCAAGCGCCGCCCGAGTGCTTTGTTCCCCCTCGCCGTTCCACTATAATGGCAACCCATATCCTTCTAAAAAATAACACCATGCCAACCGACAACCGCCCGACTCTTGCCATCGACACCAGCACATCCTTTCTGTCCATCGCATTGGAACATCAAGGCGAAATCCGCCTGTTTCACGAAAATGTCGGCACCAAGCAATCCGAACAAATCCTGCCGCAAATCGAGCGCCTCTTTAAAGAAGCAGGCATCACTGCCGCCGATTTGGGCTACATCGTCTATGCACAAGGCCCCGGCGCATTTACCGGCCTGCGTATCGGCACGGCGGTTGCACAAGGTTTGGCCACGCCGTTTGACACGCCCATGATCGGCATTCCCTGCCTCGATGCCGCCGCTTCGCTGCTGCCGCCATCCAGTTGCGTACTGGCGGCCACCGATGCGCGCATGGGCGAAGTATTCTACGCATGGTTTGATACGCAAAACCACGTCCGCTTGAGCGATTACACGGTTGGCAAAGCCGCCGCCATTACCGCGCCCGAAGTCAAAACGCCTAGCGGCGGCATCGGTAACGCCTTTGCCCTCGCCGACAAACCGCCTTTTGACGGTCAAGCCGATATGCCGACCGCCACCGACTATCTTAAACTTGCCCGCAGTGGCCGCTATGTTGCTACTGACGCGGCACACGCCGAGCTGCTCTACGTCCGCAACAAAATTGCCCTGACCGCGCAAGAGCAAGCCCAACAAAAGGCCAAACCGTGAACCTGCGTCCAGCCGTACTTGCCGACTGCCCCACCCTTGCCGCCATCGACGCACAAGGCAATCCTTCGTCGTGGACGGTGAAGCAGTTTGAATCAGCTGTTCAACACCATCCCGACAGCGTTTGGCTCAGCCAGACCGACCACCAAATTACCGGCTTTATCGTGTGGCAAACCGTATTTGACGAATCCGAGCTGCACCTGATTGCCGTCGCGCCCGAATACCGCCGCCAAGGCATTGCGTCCGCCCTGCTGCAACACTGGCAAAACGCAGTGCAACAGCAAGGCGCAACCCGATTGCTGCTCGAAGTCCGCGCAAGCAATGAAACCGCGCAACAGCTCTACCGCAAACACGGCTTCCAAACCTGCGGCCGCCGCAAAAACTACTACGCCCTGCCCGACGGTGGCAGCGAAGATGCCGTATTGATGGAGAAATCATGTTAAGCAGCCGCTACCTGCACCTGCACGAAGCCTTGGGCTTGGGCCCGATGTGGCTGAACCGAAACGCCAAAATCATCCATGCTGCGCCTCAAGCCGCAGCCGCGCCCGTCCGCCCCAAAACCATTGTTGCCGATACCGCGCAAGCCGTGCGCACTTTATCCGCAGGCGCCCATCGGGCACGCACTGCCGCCATTGCCACTGCGCAAACGGCCAAACCTGCTGTCCGCGTTCCCGAAGCAGCACCCAAAGCCATTGCCGAAACACCGGCAAAAACAGAAAAAGCCGCGCATTCAGACAATCTGCCCCGTCTTGACGTAACCATCAGGCCGTCTGAAATCATGGTGGTCAGCATTTGCCCGTCCACCGAAGACAGCCTGCACGGTACGCTCTTTAGCGGCGACGTCGGCACGCTTCTCGACAACATTCTCGCCGCCATCGGCCTCAAGCCCGAGCAGGCGCACAAAACCGCATGGGTCAAAACCGCGCCCGTGTTCACCGCCCTCCCCGATGCCGAACACATCCGCGCCGAGCTTGCCGAAATGCAAAACGAGCTGACCGCTTCGCAAGCGCGCGCAGTATTGTTCCTCGGCAAAATCTTCGACAGCCCCGACATGATCGGACTGATGAACGAATTGTGCGGGAAGCGGCCGCATTTCGTCATTCCCCACCCCGCCCGCCTGCTGATGCAGCCGCAACTCAAAGCGCAGGCATGGCAAATCTTAAAGCCATTGAAACAGCTTTTGGCCAAGGCCGTCTGAACATTCTGTTCAACCTGAAATCAGGTTTTCCACCAATAAAAAAGGGCGTGTTCGACACGCCCTAATGTTTATCAATATTCCGCCGAATGCCAGAAAGGCTGGCCCACCGTCGGCGTACTGGCGCGCGCTTTCTCACGCGCCTCCACAGGTTCCGCCTCATAAGCCAGACGGCCCGACTCGACCGCAAGCGCAAAAGCGCGTGCCATATTGACCGGATCGCCGCTGCGGGAAACGGCGGTATTCAGCAACACGCCGTCAAAACCCCATTCCATCACTTGCACCGCCTGCGAAGGCAAACCCAAGCCTGCGTCGATAATCAACGGCGTGTCGGGCAGGCGTTCGCGCAGGACTTTCAGCGCATAAGCATGAACCGCGCCCAATCCCGTGCCAATCGGCGCCGCCCACGGCATCAACGCCTGACAGCCTGCGTCGAGCAGACGGCGGCAGGCAATCAGGTCTTCGGTGCAATAAGGCAGCACTTTGAAGCCGTCTTTAATCAGAATTTCCGCCGCTTCGACAAGCTGGAACACGTCCGGCTGCAACGTATCATCATCGCCGATAAGTTCAAGCTTGATCCAATCGGTATCAAACACTTCGCGCGCCATTTGCGCAGTAGTCACGGCTTCCTGCACACTTTGGCAACCTGCGGTATTGGGCAATACAGGTACGCCCATTTCTTCCAATAACGACCAAAAACCCTGCCCGTGCGCTTCGCCGCCGCTGCCGGCACGGCGCAATGAAACGGTAATCATCGCCGGTTGCGCGATTTGGACAGACTGCTTGAGGATTTCCGGCGTCGGATAAGCAGCCGTACCGAGCAGCAGCCGTGAAGGGAAAGTTTCTCCGTATAGGGTAAACATGATGGATTCCTTTGTAATATTATTTTTGGGGCAATAGCTTCTGAAAAATCGGTTTAGATAGTTTCCAAATAATTTTCAAGTCCTTCGGCGACCTTGGTCGGAATAAACTCGGTAATCGTGTATTTCGCTACGCCTTCTCGGTGAAACGGGTCTTCTGCAATTAACTTTTCCACCTGTTCCCTGCCTGATGCTTTCATCAGGATAACGCCGCCTGTCCGCGGCTGTTTGCGTCCAGACATCACAAATACACCTGCTTGATAATACCGTTCGAGATACGCGATATGCTCGGCCAGGTAGGTTTCAACCGCAGCCAATTCTTTCATATATTCCAACGATACGATAAACATCTCTTTTCCTTTTCTCAGCATTAAACCAATAGCGCAGCTATACGCGCAGTAAAACCGCTTATCCGCCGACTACCGGGCGCACAATGTCCACTTTATCGTTTTCGTTCAAAACCGTTTCCGCATACGTGCCTTTGGCGACAAACTGGGTATTGACGGCAACGGCAAACGGTTTTGGCGGCGAAGTTTGGGCGATAAGGTCGGCAACGGTTGTGCCGTTTAATGTGATGGTTTCATTGTTCAATATAATCTTCATGATGTTTGCTCCTCTTGTCAGACTTCTTATTTTCAGACGGCCTTATTCATCCCACAAAGCCTGAAACGCTTTAACCACCGCTTCGGGATTTTCCGCTTCGGTCACGGCGCGGACGACGGCAAGTGAGGAAACGCCGGTGGCAAGCACATCTTCGGCGTTGTTCAAATCGATGCCGCCGATGGCGACGACGGGCGTGCCGCGTGCCTGTCTGACGTATTCGCGCAGTTTGTCCAAACCTTGCGGGGCGGTCGGCATTTGCTTGGTCGTGGTCGGGAAAATCGCACCGCTGGCGACGTAGCTAGGTTGTACGGACAAGGCGCGATCGAGTTCGGCAACAGAGTGCGTACTCAAGCCCAAGCGCAAACCGGCAGCTTCAATCGCGGCTAGGTCGGCAGTGTCCATGTCTTCCTGCCCGAGATGCACGCCGTATGCACCTGCGGCAATCGCTTCGCGCCAGTGGTCGTTGATGAAAAGCTGGGTTGCACTGTTTTGACAGGCTACGACGCAACGTTCGATTTCGCGTTTCAACTCGTCGCCATGCAGGATTTTACAGCGCAGTTGCACCGTGTCGGCACCTGCTTTGACCATGCGCTCGACCCAGTCAGCAGTGGGAACAACGGCGTAAAATTTCAGGGGAGATTTGAGTGGCGGGAAGGTCATAACGGCTCCGAAAGGAATAATTCGTTGTTATATTATCAGAAAAGGCCGTCTGAATAATATTTGTTTTCAGACGGCCTG
>NZ_JBQCTZ010000148.1:0-8429 GCF_051963715.1 Neisseria sp. P0001.S005
CGCGCCGATATGCGTAAATTTATACGCGGTCAAGGCATTGAAAGCCGTGTGAACGTTCCGGAAGACGGAGAAATCGTTAAGCTGGATTGATAAACGGCTTATTACCCTAAAGCAGCCTGCACCTTGCTTTTCAAAGTGCAGGCTGCTTTTCGGATTTCAGACGGCCTTTAAAAGCAGTCTGCACAGGGTTTTCAGATAGCCTGAAAACTGCGTTTATGGCTTAACGGCCGCATCGCTGCCGTATCAGTCAATCATGGGCAGGTTAGAGCAGGCAGGCGTAGTCAGACGAATACATATGCTCCGCACCTTTGTTAGTGCTGTCTTGCAGTTCCCAAACTTGCAAAAACTGCCTATTTGTTTTATAAATGCAAACCATTATTATTCAAATGATAAGGTTATGTAATGAAAAAGAAAGCGATTGTCTGTGTAGTAGGGGCGGTTTTTTCCGGACAGTTATATGCGGCTCAGATGCCGGTGGCTCAGGCAGAAATAGAGCCTGTGGTGGTTACGGCCGACCGCAATGCGCAAACCTTGGATAAAGCCGCGCCGAATGTGTCGGTTGTCGGACGCAAAACCTTGAATCAAGCCTCGGCGCAGAATCTGGACGATATCGTGATGTATGAATCCGGCGTCAGTGTGCCGTCTGACAACAACCGCCGCGGTCATGCCGGTATCAATATCCGAGGCATAGACGGCAACCGCATCCTGATGATGGTGGACGGCGTACGCATTCCCGAGTCCTACGCGGGCGGCGGCTCCAACGGCGCGATTTCGGGACGCGATATGGTCGAAAGCGACACGCTCAAGCAAGTTGATATTGTCAAAGGACCTTATTCTGCGCTCTACGGCAGCGATGCGCTCGGCGGCGTGGTGAACATGGTCACGCTCTCGCCGCGTGATTTTGTCGATGCGGACAAACGTGGTCATTTCGGTTTGAAATACGGCTACCGCAGCCGCGACCGCAGCCACGGTGTGACGGCGATAGCCGCCGGTTTCCATGAAAACGCCGAAGGTCTGCTGATGCTGACGCGCCGCCAAGGCCACGAAACGGAAAACATGGGCGACGACAAAAGCTACTCGACTTCGCGCACCGCCACCAATCCGCAGAAAAACAATGCCTACAATATTTTGGCAAAAGGCAGTATCGGCAACGAACGACACCGTTTTGAAACCTTGTACGAACAGTATTACCACGCCAACGATACCGTGTTGGCAAACGGCTTGGGTTCGCAATCGCGCGGGCCGGTAACGGTGACGACTTCGGAAAGCAACGCCCGCGACCGCATCCGCCGCCAACGCATTGAAGCGGGCTACCGCTACACCGGCGAGGGTCGTCTGAAAGAAGCGAACCTGACCGCCTATCAGCAAAAACTGCGCACGGAAGACGATGCCGTCGATGTCAGCATTACCCGCATGGGCGCGCGCCAACTGGGCAACTCGACCCGCTATTCCGATTACGGCTTCGAACAAGTCATACGCGGCTTGACCGGACGCGGCGTGTGGGAATTTGATGGCGCGGTCAAACAAACCGTCGTTGCCGGAGCTGAATACAAACATACCGAAACCGCCCGTCCGCGCGACAGCCTGACCGTGGACAACCTGACCGGTGTCGTCAGCAAAACCTATGCGGGCAGCACCTATCCGAACAAAACCTTCCCCGACAGCAAACGCAAAACCCTCAGCCTGTACGCGCAAGACAGCCTGACCTTCGGCAACGGCATCGTCCTGACCCCTGCCCTGCGTTACGAGAAAGACAAGCTGAATACTGAAACCGACCAAGCCTATCTCAACGCCAATCCCGACGGCACGGCAACCCGCTTCAACGATTCCGCACTTACGCCCAGCCTGCGTCTGAGTGTGCCGATGGGTGAGCAGTTCACCGGTTTTGCCACTTATTCCCAGGGCTTCCGCACGCCGCCGTTTGACAGCGCGACCATGGCATTTGCCAACACAACCTACGGCTATGCCGTCATTCCCAATTCCAACCTCAAATCCGAACGCTCCAACAGCTTTGAATTGGGGATGAAGTTCAAAAACGAACGCGCCCGTGCGCAGGTCACCGCGTTCTACAACCGTTACCGCAATTTCATCAACCGCACCGAAGTCGGCACTGCCTCCATAGGCGGTCGCCCGATTATCCAGTACCAATATCAAAATCTGGATAGGGTCAAAACCTACGGTGCCGAAGCCTCCGCCGCCTATAAATTCCTGCCGGGCTGGCAAGTCTCCGGCAGCATCGCTTGGATGCGCGGTGAGCAGCAGGATGGCAAACCGTTGGATTCCGCTTATCCGCTCAACGGCGTTTTGGGTTTGGATTACACTCAGGAAAAATGGGGTGTTGGCACCAAACTGCGCTGGTCGAAAAAACACAGCCGCGTCAGCAGCGACAGCGTTTTCCAAGCGCCGGGCTACGGCGTATGGGATGTCGGCGCGTGGTACAAGCCGTCTAAAAACCTCGAAATCGGCGCGAACATTTACAACATCGGCAACAAAAAATACTGGCAACACGCAGACGTTGCCGGCATGAGCCGTACCAGTGTGATGGACTTGTACACCGAAACCGGCCGCAATTTCGCCGCAACCGTACAACTGAAGTTCTAATGTGATTCAACCGTTTTCAGACGGCCTGAGAAAATGAGCAGGCCGTCTGAAAGCATTCGATAAGGAAAAATAATGAAACTCAAACTCCTTCTGCTTTCCGCGTTTATTTCGTTGGCCGGCACTGCACACGCGCAACGCATCGTCGTGTTAACCCCCGATACGGCAGACATCGTTGCCGCGCTCGGCGCATTGGACGAAATCGTCGGCCGCGATCAGACCGTTCAAAATCCGGCGTTGAAAAATAAGCCCAGCATCGGCATTCATCGCCGCCTGACGGTTGAACCGATTGTGGCCGCCAAACCCGACATCGCCATCGGTTCATGGATGGCGCAGCCTGCCGATATTTTTGCCCACTTGCAAAAAGCAGGCATTAAAGCCGTCAATGTTGCGCCCGATGACAGCATCGCCGCCTATCCGCAAAGTATCCGCAACATCGGCCGGCTTATCGGCAAAAGCGCGCAGGCGGACAAATTGGCCAGTAAGTGGCAGGCGGATATGAAACAGCAGCCTTCCAGCGGCAAACGCTACCTCTTCAGCTACGACGGGCGCATCGTATCGGGCAAGAATACCGCTGCCGATGAAATCATCCGCCGCGCCGGCGGTATCAATGCCGCAGCCGCCATTGACGGTTTCAAACCGATGACACGTGAGGCATGGATTGCGGCTAAACCCGACATCATCATTATTGCCGACCACAACACTGCCATGATAGGCAACGTCAAAACCTTTGCCGCACGCCCCGAAATCGCCGGCTCGCCTGCGGCGAAAAACGGCAAGATTTATTTGTGGAAGGCCAATGATATGTTCCGTTACGGGTTGGATACGCCGCAAGTGGTTCAACGTTTGCACGGTTTGGCGAAATAAATACGCCTGCTTCGAAAAGAGGCTGGATTGATGTTTGCTTTTTCAGACGGCCTCTGTTCAAACGCGCCCGCTTATTCCTTCTTTGTGCAGACTTGTTCTCAAAATGCCGTCTGAAACCGTTATCCAATCCGCTTGAAACGCATTGCGCCATGAAACCGCATACCCTTACCCTCTGCCTGTTGCTTACTGCCGCCGCCGTTTATTTGTGTTGCGGCATCGGTTTTGGCGCGTGGGAATCGCCGTTGGCGATGGATGAAACCGTCCGCCAAATCCGTCTGCCGCGTATCTACACAGCACTGTTGGTTGGTGCGGGTTTGTCTGCTTCGGGTGCGGCCTTGCAGGCCTTGTTTGAAAACCCGCTTGCCGACCCGAGCCTGATTGGGACTTCGGGCGGTGCGGCTTTGGGCGTGATTGTTTTATTGGCTTTGGGCGGTGGTACGATTGGCGTACCTGCGGCGGCCTTTTTCGGTGCGCTGGGCGTGTGCCTGCTGATTTTGGCAGTGCACAAACTGCTCGGCGGCGGTACTTTTGGATTGCTGGTGTTGGGGTTTGTGTTGAGCGCGTTTTCAGGCGCGGTGGTCAGCATGATTTTGTTTTTATCTGACGATTTGGTATTGCGCAGTGCGACCACATGGCTGTCGGGCAGCCTTGCCGAAGCCGGTTTCTCATCGCCTGTTGCGGCAATCGCGGTCATGTTGCCCGGTTTTCTGATTTTGTTGTCCGCAGGCAGGCGGCTGGACGTTTTGATGACGGGGGAAGACACGGCTTCCAGTATGGGTGTATCAGTTGGGGCATTGCGTGTGCAAACCGTAATCGGCGCGGCATTGATGACAGGGGCGGCGGTATCGCTTTCGGGCATCATCGGTTTTCTCGGCATGATGATCCCCAATGTGCTGGCGCAAACCGTCGGCGGCAGTCGCCGCAAACTGATTGCGCTGTCGGCTTGGTTGGGCGCAGTGTTTTTGATGGTGGTGGACGGGGTGGCACGCTGGCTGACATACCCTGTCGATCTGCCGGTCGGTATCGTGATTGCCTTATTGGGCGGACCGTTTTTTATGTATTTGTTTATCAAGCCTTTAAAAAGCCGTTGATGCCTTATTAGGCCGTCTGAAACTTCATTGCCCCATATCTTTTGCCATGCACACCTTATTTCAAATCCGTAATCTTTCCGTCTGCGTCCAAGACAAAACCCTGCTTGAAATTGATCAACTGGATATACCTTCGGGCATGACTGTCATTATCGGCCCGAATGGCGCGGGCAAGTCCACTTTACTGCGTGCCTTAATCGGGCAAACGGGGCAGGGGGAAATCACGCTTTTAGGTGAGGCTGTTGCGCCGCAAATCCGCGCGGGCAGGGTGGCATGGGTCGGGCAGCATGGCCGTTACAACATGCCGATGACCGTACGCGAATACATTGCGTTGGCGTCATTCGTACAAAAAGGCCGTCTGAACCATGAATGGGCGGACGAGTTACTCGATTATTTTGATTTGACGGCGTTGGCGGATAAGCGCATCGGCAAGCTCTCAGGTGGCGAGCAACAACGCGCCAACATCATCCGCGCCCTGTTGCAAAATGCGCCGGTCTTGCTTTTGGACGAACCGTGCAACCATCTCGATATCCGCCACCAACACCGCCTGATGCAGTATTTGGTCGGGCATTCAAACCGTGCCTCATCAATGATGGTATTGCACGATTTAAACCTCGCCGCGCATTATGCGGGAAATATTATTTTGATGAATAAGGGAAAAGTAGTTGCATCAGGCAAGGTGGGCGAAGTGATGCGCCCTGACTTACTTGAATCGGTTTATGGTTGGCAGATACGCCGTTGCGAAGATGAAGCGGGGTTTTATTTCAGAAGCTGAACGCCAAAAGGCCGTCTGAAAAACGATAAAGAAAATTTATTTTATCGTTCAAAAATGAAACGAGATGGGAGGATATTCCCGACTTGAAGAACCAAATTTTGCGCATTTCACAAGTAAAATGCCGATTTTCATCAAATAGAAATACATTTAATTATTTATAGAATACAATATTTTAAAATAATACTAATTTTTAATTACGCAAAAATATTGACAAGAAAACGATGATGGTTATTTAATATATAAATCTTGTTAATAATTTTTATTAATCATTATCATGGTACAGCAGCTTGTTTGGACTCCGAAACAATCCGCACCCAAGGCATTTCCTGAACGTCAGGCATTAATGCCCGTTTGGGGCGGTGTTCCAATGCCGCGTCCCCAGTGGCAGAACATTTGGAAGAAAAGGCTTCCCCATGCCACCGATGTGGATGCGCTTGCTTATCTGCATATTCCATTTTGCGCCAACCATTGCGTTTTTTGCGGCTTCTACCGTAATGCGTGGAAGGACAGCCAAAGCAGCGTGTATACCGACAAAATTATCGAAGAAATGGCAGCTGAAGCCGAAGTCCGTACAGGCAAGGGCAAAATCCGAGCCGTTTATTTCGGGGGCGGTACGCCGACCGCGTTGCTTACGGAAGACCTCGTCCGCCTGATTCGTGCCTGCTACCAATATCTGCCGCTTGCCGAAGATTGCGAGTTCACCATCGAAGGGCGCATGAGCCATTTCGATTTGGAAAAAGCACAGGCCTGCATCGAAGCAGGCGCCAACCGCATTTCCATCGGCGTGCAAACCTTCAATACCGCCATCCGCCGCCGTCTCGGCCGCAAACACAGCGGTGACGAAGCGTTTGAATATTTGGCAAAATTGTGCGAACTCGATGCCGTGATTGTGGCCGATTTGATGTTCGGCCTGCCCAATCAAACCGATGACGTTTGGCAAAACGATATCGCCCGCGCCGCCGAGCTGCCCTTGTCCGGTTTGGATACGTACGCGTTCAACCTTTATCCCATGCTCCCCATCAACCGCATGATTGAAAAAGGTGCATTTCCGACACCGCCGGGTTTCGATATTCAGGCAGACCAATATGCCTACACGGTTGAAACACTGCTGGAAAAAGGCTGGGAACAAGTCAGCAACAGCCACTTCGCCTATCCTGGCCGCGGCGAGCGCAACCGCTACAATACCCTGATCAAATCCGACATTCCCTGTTTGGCGTTCGGATCCGGCGCTGGCGGTAACTTCGGCGGTTTCAGCTATCAGGTGCAGGGCGATTTGGAGAGTTATCTTGCCACGCCGAAAGGCGAGAAAAACATCGCATTTATGAGCGGCCATAGTCCAAATAAAGCACTGCTCAGCAAAGTCCAGCACGATATTGAAACAGGCCGTCTGAATCCATTATTGTTTGACGGCAACAAAGCAGCGCAAAAGCTGATTGCCCAATGGCAGGAAATGCAGCTTTTTAAAGAACCTGATTCAGACGGCCTTATCCGTTTGAATACCAGCGGCCGTTATTGGTCGCCCACCCTTATCCGCAAACTCATGCTCACTCTTCCGACTCAAGAAAAGGATCAAACCATGCAAAAACTTTCAGCCGAACAACAAACCATGTTGCGTCAATCATTGGAAAAAAATCCCGGCCAAGTACTGGAAATGCTGGCAGCGCAAAACCAATGCAGTTTTGAAGACGTTATCCGCTGTCTGCCAGAAGAGAACGTGCGCCAAACCGAAGGCAGCCGCATAGTCGAAATCCTCCAAGCCATTGCCGCATGGGATGAATCCGTTACCTTCATCGCCCACACCCCCGATGCCATCGTCGAAGTCAGCGGCAAACTGCCTAACGGCAAAGTCGGCCGCGGTTTCTACAACTTTGACCATCCTGAAACCGATGGCGGCGTACACGGTCATATCTATTACGAAAACTGCGCCTCCATCTACCTTTTGGAACGCCCGTTCATGGGCAAAGCTACTTGCTCGCTCAACTTTATCAACCGCAACGGCGGCGCCATGTTTAAAATTTTTGTCGGCCGCGATGAGGCAGGCGAGTTGAAACAACACCAAATCGAAGCCATGCGCAAATTGTTTGATGCCGCTTAAACGGCTTCAGACGGCCTGATAATCCGTTCCTTGTTGCATAGAGGAGCGGATTTTCTAACAACAAACATCTACCATACAAAGGAACCCCAAACATGCAACTCATCTTCGGAGCCAACGGCCCGTCCGGCCGCGCCTATATCCGCACATTGACTGACTCAGCCGATACCGTCGCCGTATTGAGAAGGCCGTCTGAAGACAGCTTTTTTGCCGCACACAATATTCAAACCGTCGTCGCCGATGCGCTTGATGCCGACGCGCTCGATAAAGCGTTGGCACAATATCGTCCCGATACTGTGATCAGTTTTGTCGGCGGCAAAAACGAAGAGGGCATCCGCAGCGATGCGCTGGGCAATATCAACATCATTGCCGCTACGAAAGCCGCCAATCCGCAAGCTCGCTTTGTACTGATTACCAGCATGGGCTGCGGTGAACAATGGGACATGATGAGCGAGCCGTTCAAACAGGCACTCGGCGAAGCCGTCCGTGCCAAAACAGAAGCTGAAATCTATCTCAAACAAAGCGGTTTGAATTGGACCATCCTGCGCCCCTGCGGCCTTGCTGATGGCGAAGATAATACCTATACCTTGACACAAAATACCCAAGAAATTCCGCAAAAATACATGACGCGCAACGGCTTGGCCGCTGCCGTTGCTGCCATTGTCGGCCAAGCGGACAGCAAGGGCGAAACGTATAGCGTTGGTGCGGCATAAAACGGATTGAGTAGATTGCCCACTTTCTCTTTATTAAAGTTGGAGTAGGTAATTGATTAGCAGCCGATCAAAACAATAAAGGATTTGCTTAGAAAAGGCTGGAGGATATAAATAAAAAGGCCGTATGAAAATTTCAGACGGCCTTTTATGTTTGAATTCTGTAAGTGATTGTACTACTGAGAGAAACAGGAGTTGGCAGGCTAAAATATTAGACTTATGAATTTAACATAATATAAATTATGCGAACTTAGACTAGTGTGATGCAATAGTCTTTTCTACAGATTATGGCCACAACC
>NZ_JBQCTZ010000149.1:0-8304 GCF_051963715.1 Neisseria sp. P0001.S005
GCAGATGCTAAAGCAGTAGCAGCAGATACCAAAGCTGATGGTGCGGTAGCGAAAGCGGAAGCAGCAGATGCTAAAGCTGTAGCGGCAGCAGACGCAGCGAAAGCAGCAGATGCTAAAGCAGTAGCGGCAGATACCAAAGCCGGTAAAGCGGCAGAAGCGGCTCAAGCAGCAGATGCTAAAGCTGTAGCAGCAGATACCAAAGCTGATGGTGCGGTAGCGAAAGCTGAAGCGGCAGATGCTAAAGCGGTAGCGGCAGATGCTAAAGCTGATGGTGCGGTAGCGAAAGCTGAAGCGGCAGATGCTAAAGCGGTAGCGGCAGATGCTAAAGCAGTAGCGGCAGATATCAAAGCCGGTAAAGCGGCAACAGATGCAGCTAATGCATTGACTACAGCAAATGGCATTGATGGCAAAGTGTCAAAAGCGCTTCAAGCTGTTGATAAAGGTTGGACTTTACAGACTGAACCTGGAACAGAAACCACCATCAACGCAGCAAATAATGTTGTTAGATTTAAAGCAGGCGATAATATTAAGATCAGTCAAACTGGTGGCAATATCACTGTAGCATTAACTAATGACATTAACGTAACTAAAGTGACTGCAGGAACTGTAGTTGCGGGCAACTTGACTGCGAAAAATGCAACCTTAGGTGGCGCTGGTCATACTGTTAAAGTTGAAAACGGTACAAACGTTGATATGGGCGGTAACCAAATCCACAATGTGGGAGATGGTGTTAAAGATTCTGATGCCGCAACTGTAGGTCAGTTGAATCGTGCATTAGATCAGGTCGCAGGAAGTCCGGCTAAGATCAATGAGTTAAACAACCGTGTAGATAAGATGAACAAGGAAATGCGTGGTTACGCTGCTAATGCAATGGCAGTAACAGCATTGCCTCAAGTTTATACTGCCGGTGACTCAATGATTAGTGCTGCTGTAGGTTCTCAAGGTGGTGCAGCTTCCGTTGCTGTGGGCTACTCACGCGCATCGGATAACGGAAAAGTTGTTATCAAATTGAATATGGCAGCAAGCAGCAGTGGCGAAAAAGGCGTTGCGGCAGGTGTTGGTTACAAATGGTAATCAATAGCTAATTGTAAACGCTAATCTAAATAAAATCGTGAGAGTGTAAGCTCTCACGATTTTTATCAGGTTTTTCTTATGGAAAATACACAAACTTCTTTTGAAACTACTGAAAAAATGACCGCACTTTTGTTATGCGATCCTACTTTTTTGAGTAATTTTGATAAAAATTACATAGCCAATTTAAACAAAATAAACTGGACGCCGGAAATGGGAGAGCCTCATCAATTACATGGGCTGCCTTCCAATCATTTCGATATTATTTTGGTTGATGAAACTTACAGTCTTAATTACAGCAGTTTTATTTGCTGTCTGAGGGTTTTGAAGAATAACGGTATTATTGTAATGCCGAAAAAGTGTCATCTCCAATTTGATAAATTCAAGAAAAGAGTGGCTGAGTTTGTAGAAATCTTTCCCTCTTCGGATGAGATCCCAATCTTAATACTTTCGAAAGTGGTTCAGAATAAAAGCTATGAGGTATATGAACAAGAACTTTCTTATTTTTTAGAAACTAGAGCATTTGATATGGCACTGCAATGGATTGATAAAATGGAAATATTATCTCCCTTTGCCATAGAGCCTATTATGTACCGTTGCAATATTTATCAAACCTTAGGATTAGTTGAAGGGGTTGAAGCAAGTTGGGCTTCTTTTCAACAACGCTTTAATCATCAAGGTATTGAAATATATAAGGCATTGTCTGTTATCACGGCTGGAGATTATTGCAAAGGTTTTAAAATGCGCCAACCTTTGGTGTCTGATGCACGTAGAACCAAAACTCCCCCTAAAGCTGTACATCAAATAAAAAAATGGCAAGGGCAAAATTTATTGGGAAAACATTTTGTTATTTGGACTGAATTCGGTCTGGGTGATGAGTTGATGTTTGCTCAATTAGCTTATGCACTAAAAAAACAACTTAATGTAAGAAAAATCACACTCATTGCACAAACTCCCGTTGTGAAATTATTGAAGAGTCATCTGGATATTGATGTCGTGATTGATAGTAAAAAGATCGATCTTGAGCTGGATGATAGTTTTGATTATTGGAGTTTTCCACATGATATCATGGCATATATTGATCTTCCTTTTTATCAAATTGTGAAGCGTCATCCTTATCTTTTTATCGATCAGCAAAGTATTGATAATGCAAAAAAGAAAATTTCACAAATGCCTGATAAATTGAATATTGGGATTGTTTGGCGAGGAAATCCCACCCATGAAAATGATGCTTTTCGTTCTATTCACCAACCTGAACTTTTAAGACTCTTATTTGATATAGAAGGGGCTAATTGGTATTGCTTACAGAAAGAATGCAATCTTGAAGAAAAAAAATTATTAGCTGAATATCAGATTCCAAATTTAGCCAAAAATGCAAAAACCTTATGGGAAACAGCTACTTATTTAGTTAATTTAGATTATCTTGTGACGGTGGATACATCAGTTGCGCATTTGGCCGGTGCTTTAGGAGTGAAAACATTGTTACTTTTGCCTTTTATTGGCGATTGGCGTTGGGGATATGGAAGTGGAAACAATTTATGGTATCCAAATATTACCTCTATTCGGATTGATAGTCTGACGTCATCGTTTGAAAAGGTTATTCATGAAGTAGGGATACACTTAAACGTATTAATACATAATCATTTAACACGTAATTAGCTATAGGAGCTAGGATGAATAAAAAAGCCACTGCTGAACAAGCTGAGGTGATTTCGCCGAATATTGAATTGTTAGAACAAGCGGTAGAACAAAAAGACTATGAACGAGCTTGTAGCATTTTATTAGCTATTTTAACTGAGCTAGATGACAATTTTGGGCTTTTAGGTCAGATTGAGTTTTCTTATCCTGAACAATATCAAGCGGAAACGCTTGATATGGATCTTGTCGTCTATTTTTGCCACAGAATGGCGAATGTCATTACAAAACTATTTACTGATCAAGAACTTACCATTTCAGATATCGGTATGCAGCGTTTTTTCTCATTCCAACGTTGGATGGCGATGATTTTTGCAAGCTCAAGTTATATTAATGCTGATCATATCTTACAGGTTTATAACAAAAATCCGGTTCCTGGCTCTTTGGAAGTTGAGCTTGAGTCTAATCGCGACTCCTTAGTGAAGTTTTGCATTATGTATTTTCCGGAGTCTAACCTAAATCTTAATTTAGATATGCTGTGGAATATTGCGCCTGATGTTTGTGCTTCACTTTGCTTTGCATTGCAATCAGGGCGCTTTATTGGTACGCCTGCTGCGTTTTCAAAGCGCGCTGCGATTTTACAATGGTTCCCTGAAAAGCTTGCCACATTATCTGATTTAAATTCTGTACCTAATAGTATTTGTCATGATGTGTATATGCATTGCAGCTATGATGTTGCACCAAATAAACATGATGTAAAAAAAGCCTTAAACACAGTGATTCGCCGAAATCATTTCTTATGTGGCTGGAAAGATCTTGATGTTTCTCAAATTGGTTATCGAGATGGAAAACCGGTAATGGTTGTTATCTTGGAACATTTCAACATGGCACACTCTATTTACCGAACTCACTCAACATCCATGATTGCTGCGCGTGAACATTTTTATTTAATTGGTATTGGGAGTGAGCGAATCGATGAACAGGGACGAGCTGTTTTTGATGAGTTCGTTTTATCTCCTCATGACGATCATATATATAGTAGAATGGGGCTTGTTCGTGATATTTGTGAAAAAAATCAAGCTGCAATCTTATATATGCCGTCTATTGGTATGGATTTGTTATCTATCTTCCTCAGCAATACCCGTGTTGCGCCAATTCAAGCCATTGCGTTAGGTCATCCGGCAACAACATATTCTGACTTCATTGAATATGTTGTGGTTGAAGATGATTATGTTGGCTCTGAAGATTGTTTTAGTGAGACTCTTTTACGTCTTCCAAAAGATGCGTTGCCTTATGTTCCATCAGCCTTTGCACCGACCAATGTGGAATATGTGTTACGTGAGAATCCGGCAGTTATCAATATTGGTATTGCAGCGACTACGATGAAATTAAATCCGTATTTCTTGGAAATATTAAGGATTATCAGAGATAAAGCAGCGGTGAAAATACATTTTCATTTTATGCTGGGACAATCATATGGTATTACGCATCCATATGTAGCTCGTTTTATTAAATCGTATTTAGGAGATGATGCGACGGCACATCAGCAAACGCCTTACCAAGAATATCTTGGCCTCATTAAGGATTGTGACATGATGTTAAATCCACTTCCGTTCGGCAATACTAATGGCATTATTGATATGGTCACCATGGGATTGGTAGGTATCTGTAAAACCGGAGCGGAAGTACACGAACACATTGATGAAGGTTTATTCCGTCGTTTAGGTTTGCCGGATTGGCTGATTGCAAATACGATTGATGAATATATTGAGCGCGCTATTCGTTTGGCTGAAAATCATGAAGAACGTTTAGCGTTGCGTCATCAAATTATCAAAAATAACGGGTTAAATACTTTATTCTCAGGTAATCCACGTCCAATGGGAGAGGTTTTCTTGAAGAAATTAAAAGCATGGGCGAAAAAGAACGGCGTGAAAATTAAGCCTAAAAGAAAAACTAAAAAGCCTGCCTAAGGTTTATTTTTAATAAAAATAGAGACCATATTTGCTTAGAAAATCTTGGTGTTTTATTAAATTTAAGTGCGGTTGAAATTCATCTTCTTTTTTAACCGCACTTTTTTATTCATCGTGGCAATCTTTTTTCATACTAACACCTAATAAAAAAGGCTTAACCTTCAGTGGGTTAAGCCTTTTTCTTTGGAATAAAAGAAGATTATTCTACTTTTAATTGTTTGCCGTCATAGCTCATTGTTTGAACAGATGTTAACGCTTTGCCGCCTTCTGTTTCACCGCCGATGAGCAATACTTTGTTGTCATAAGACACGGAAAATTTCAATAGGGATTTTAAGGTTTTTAATCGGTTAAATCTTTGTGTAACTGCTACATAATACCGGTTTTTTACATAACAAATATCCAAAATACAAAAAAGCAGGCTGAAGGCAGCCTGCTTTTCCACTTAGTAAAACATTGATTCGATTATTTGACTTGCAGCACTTCCAATGTGTTGGTCGAACCGGATTCACGCATTTTCGAGCCGCTGGTAATGATGTATTGGTCGCCAGAACACAGAATTTGGTGTTCGACCAACACAGCTTCCACTTCGTTCAGCGCAGTATCGTGGTCGGTACTGGTCGCCAAAATCATCGGACGCACGCCGCGATACATCGCCATGCGGCGTTGTGCGGAAATGCTCGGGGTCAGGGCGAAAATCGGCAAAGTGATGTTGTGGCGGCTGATTTCGAAGGCGGTTGAGCCGCTTTCGGTCAGGGCGACAATCGCTTTGGCGTGAACTGCGCGCGCTACGGTAACCGCGCCGCGGGCAATCGCCAAGTTGGTGCTGAGAGGATCTTGGAATTCAACTGGCTCGATAACGCCATTGAGGGAGTCCTGCTCTTTTTCGGCCGCCGCACAAATAACCGCCATTTGGCTGACCGTTTCAAACGGATACGCACCCACCGCAGTTTCAGCGGAACACATTACCGCATCGGTACCGTCCAATACCGCATTGGCCACGTCGCTCACTTCGGCACGGGTCGGTACGGGATTCGTAATCATGGATTCCATCATTTGGGTCGCGGTAATGCTGAAGCGGCGCAACTCACGGGCGCGGCGGATCATGCGTTTTTGCAGGGCAGGAACGGCGGCATGACCGACTTCCACTGCCAAGTCGCCGCGGGCAACCATAATACCGTCGCTGGCGAGGATGATTTCGTCTAGATTTTCAATGGCTTCTACGCGCTCGATTTTGGAAACCAAACCGGGACGTACGGCTGTACTGCCTTTCATTTCTTCCTCGACTTTGGCGCGTGCGATGTGCAGATCTTCAGCAGATTTCACAAAGCTGATGGCCAAGTAGTCGCAACCGATGGCAATCGCCGTTTTCAGGTCACGGAAGTCTTTTTCGGTCAACGCACCGGCAGACAGGCCGCCACCGCGTTTATTGATACCTTTATTACTTTTCAGCACATGGCTGTTTTCAACTCTTGTAATAATCCTACTTCCTTCAACCGCCTCAACAGTCAAGGTCAACAGGCCGTCATCCAGCCACAAAACATCACCGGCAACGACGTCATTCGGCAAATCACGGTAGTCCAAACCCACCGCTTCGCGTGTGCCTTCGCCTTCAAGCGCGGCATCCAAAATTAAAGTTTCATCTTTATTCAGCTCGATGCTGCCGCCGGCAATTTTGCCGACACGGATTTTCGGGCCTTGCAAGTCGGCAAGAATAGCCACTTCCTGACCTGCGCGTTTCGCGGCTTCGCGCACGATGCGGGCATTTTCTTCATGGAACTCAGGGGTACCGTGGCTGAAGTTAAAACGGATGACATTAAGACCGCCGACACGGATCATGTCTTCCAACAATTGCACATTGTTGCTGCCCGGACCCAATGTGGCGACAATTTTGGTATTGTGACTGATACGGGTTAAATCACGTTGCAATTCGCTCATGTAAACGTCCTTTCCTGTTGATTCCACGTTTGATAATGAAGAAGATTGTACTCTCAATGCAATAATGTTGGCGTAAAATTACATGATTTTCTGACTTAAACTAAATTTATTTTTGCATTAACCTACTTTTCTATCGGATACAATACACTCTCACGTCGTCATTTTTGATTTTCAGACGGCCTCCCTCATACTAATAGAATACTCAACTGATCCATGAAACGTTTTTTGACTCCGCTACCCATCGGCATCGTTTTGGCCGACCTAATCTACGGTTTCGTACTCAATGTCATGCAAGGCTTAAATTTGCAACAAACCGCCTCCAACCAATCCGGTACCATTTCCGTTACGCCCGACATTGCCTTCAACAGCCTGCAAATCGTCGCCAACGGCGGCATGGTCTGCATCATCGGCTTCGGTTTGATTGTTTTGTTCCAACTCAACCGCGCTGTATTACGCCAACAAATCCTGCCCATCGGCATTTTCCGAACCCTCGGCCTGTTGGCTGTTTTGGCATTCAGCATTTCGTCTTTGTGGGAATGGTTGCATGCCGCTTTGTCGCTGCTTTCCGGTCACAACGTTTTAAACTTCAGCAACCCGCGTTATCTGGTTACCGCAGCCTGCATGCCCATCATCGCTTTCTTGTGCATCTTGCGTCTGTACAATTGGTATCGCCTGCATCGGACTGTTGCCACTGACGACACCTCCACAACCCTCTAAGCAAGCTGCAAAAAGGCCGTCTGAAACAGGAAAACCTATTTCAGACGGCCTTGTCATTGTATATCTCAACGTTGATAGCTGGTTTCTACACCGGCCTTAATCTCACCATACATTTGCGAGCTGCCTTGTCCGCTGCCTGATGCGCAGGCCGCCAAGCTCAGTGTCAAAACAGCCACGGTCAAAATCTTCAACATTGAGTGTTCTCTTTCTACAAAAATTATTTCGGGTCGCAACGGAAATGGTAAGCGCAGATTTCAAATCCGTTTTTGAAGTAGAGACGATGGGCATCGGCACGGTCATGGTTCACATGGACATTCAGATGGATTTTGGTTGCCCCGGTTTCCGCACCGATTTTGCGTACTTCTTCCAACAAGCGAGAAGCATAGCCTTTTTGGCGGCATTGCGGCATGGTTACGAGATCATCAATATGGATATGGTAACCGCTGGCCAAGTTATGTGCAGTATGGAAACCGCATACGGCTACGGCATTTTGTTTGCCTTCTTCAAAAATACCCAGCAGACGGTAGCCGGTTTTGCGCTGATGCTCGTTGATTTGTTCGACAAAACGGTGAATATCGGTCAACGATGAACGCAGAATACTCAAGGCCGCAAAAGCAGTTGCAGTTTCTTCCGGCGGAATTTCGCGCAATACGCCGACCACTGGTGCGGCAGCTTGAGGCTCAGGCTGCGCATTGGCCGCTTCCGCACGCTCGGCGGCATGTTTTTCTTCAATCGCCTGCGCCAACAAAACGCGCTCAACCGGCACTTCACCCTGCTGTTTGCTCTCTTGCTCTTTGAGCAAGGCTTTGCAGTCAATCACGCGCAAATCATTATCCGCCGCAAAGTCCATCAAGAAACGGAACATTTGCGGATTGTCTTCTTCCAACTTTTTATCGACCGCCACACAACGGACATTGTCCACCAAAATCGGGCGCACCCAATTCGAATAGGAAAGGCGGTTGTCTTTAGTAAAGGA
>NZ_JBQCTZ010000150.1:0-8257 GCF_051963715.1 Neisseria sp. P0001.S005
CAATATTGAAAGATGGCTCAAGCTGGAAGAGGTTGAAGTATTGAGACATGATATTAAAGGAAAAAATCTAAAGAAGAAGATTATTTTACGATATAATCCAAAAACTGTTTATACGAAAGGAAAACAATATGACCGGTAAGGTACAACACAATAAAGGCAAAATACGAGACAATGCCTTAAAAGCCTTAGTCAAATCTGATTTGTTCCGACACAAAGTAGAACGAAAAAGAAAAGGCAAGGGCAGCTATAATAGGCAAGAAGCCAAAAAATGGCGGGATGGTTTTGATACTTTCCCGCCATTTTTTATATTTTAAACGTGGAAGCTCTCACCACAGCCGCAAGAGTCTTTGACATTCGGATTTTCAAATTTGAAACCTTCCTGTAAGCCTTCTTTGGTGTAATCGACTTGCGTGCCGTCTAGATAAACCAAGCTTTTTGGATCGATATAAACGCGCGCGCCGTGTTCTTCAAAAATCAGATCATCCTCGTTCACTTCATCGACAAATTCAAGGTTGTATGCCATGCCCGAGCAGCCGCTGGTTTTCACACCCAAGCGCACACCCAACCCTTTGCCGCGTTTGGTCAGGTAGCTGTTGATGTGTTTGGCTGCGTTTTCTGTGATAGTAATCATGCTTTTTTCCTCATTTCGCAATCATTTTCTGTTTTGCCTGCTTTTTTATTTCAGACGGCATCTTGATTATCAGGCCGTCTGAAAACGCTGTTTTGCCCACTCTATTGCGGCGGCAATGGCAGCTTTAGCCTGCGGACTATTTCTCCAACAGGTCGAGCCGGTTAATTGTGCGCCCTGTTCCAAAATATCGTCCAAATCTGCCGCCGCCAGCTTGGCAATATCATCTAATCCCATTTGCTGCAAACGCTGCAATATGGTTTTACCTATGCCTTCGACAGCAAGTAGGGATTGGACTTCTTCATCAGTAAAAGGCATTTCGCCTCCTTTGATTTTGCAGGTATAACGACTAAATTAAATATAAGCTGCGATTTATTGCCCTCTCCCTAACCCTCTCCCGCGGGGAGAGGGGATAGATTGGCAGGCAGTCCCAAATTTGGCGGCAACTTCAAAAGGATGAAGTTTCTGTGCTCTCAATTCACCCTGTCTGCTTAAGAGGGGAATAAATCACCAGATTTGCTTTTCTCGAAGACTCGCTAGGAGTCTTGGGCACTTGCCGACAAGGGGTCGTTGAATCCGGTTATTTGTTTTCCTGACGTTTGCGATAGTCGGCAACGGCTGCTTTTACCGCATCTTCAGCCAAGATAGAGCAGTGGATTTTAACTGGAGGCAATTCCAACTCTTCGGCAATTTCGCTGTTTTTGATTGCCAGTGCATCGTCAAGGCTTTTGCCTTTCACCCACTCGGTAATCAGGCTGGAAGAAGCAATGGCGGAGCCACAACCGTAAGTTTTGAATTTTGCATCTTCGATAATACCCTCATCGTTTACTTTGATTTGCAGGCGCATTACGTCGCCGCAGGCCGGTGCGCCGACCATGCCGGTGCCGACAGATTCGTCGTTTTTGTCGAAAGTACCGACGTTGCGGGGATTTTCGTAGTGGTCGATTACTTTATCGCTGTATGCCATGATGTGGTTTCCTTTGTGTTTTTAGTGGTGTAAATGGTTTGTTTACGAATATTCAGACGGACTGAAGTTTAGATTTTGCACGCGCCGCCTTCGCAACCTTCGTCGTTTTCCGAATCGACGCCGCCCTCTACGGTAACGCCGTCAAAATCTTCAAGCAGGTTGTCGAGATTGTCCAAATCTAAATCTTGTTCGTTCATGGGTTGTATCCTTGATTTTAATGTGGTGGCTTTTAGGTCGTCTGAAAAGGTCTTTAAGGGTTTTCAGACGACCTTTTTTAATTTTGATGTATGGCTTGATTAGGTTATTGTATTTAAGATACATAGGGTCGCGTGTGGAACTCACCACTTCCCAGCATTAAGGCAATTACTAAACCAACAACCCATTTTTGAAATTTCGGTTTAATTACAACTTTTTTCGTCATAATGTCTTTCCTTTCTCCAATTTGTGCTGATTGAGCTTTAGAACTAACTATTACCTTATTGTGCGGAATCGAACCGCCATTCTGAATTACAACAGTATTTACAACATTTACAACTTTTGTTGGTTCAGTATGCCACGCGCTCCTATATATCCTATATTGGTTTTTAATTTAATCTGTGTTCAATATGAAATAAAATTTTTATATGCAGGTCGTCTGAAAAACCTTGCTATTTTCAGACAACCTTTTCTTTGAGTTAATGCGCCGCCCACTCGATCGAATTCAAATCAATCCCGTCTTTGAACATTTCCCACAGAGGCGACAGTTCGCGCAGTTTGCCGATTTTGGATTTGATCAGTTCGGCGGCGAACTGCACTTCTTCTTCGGTAGTCATGCGACCGAAGGTGATGCGCAGGGATGAGTGTGCCAGTTCGTCGTTGCGGCCGAGCGCGCGCAGGACGTAGCTGGGTTCAAGCGATGCTGAGGTACAGGCGGAGCCGCTGGATACGGCGAGTTCTTTCACTGCCATAATCAGGCTTTCGCCTTCGACGAAGTTGAAGCTGACGTTCAGGTTGTTCGGGGCGCGGTGTTCGAGGTCGCCGTTGATGTAGACTTCTTCGATGCCTTCGATGCCTTTGAGGAAGATGTCGCGCAGTTTGCGGTAGTGCGCCATGTCTTGCTCGAGTTCTTCTTTGGCGATGCGGAAGGCTTCGCCCATGCCGACGATTTGGTGGGTCGGCAGGGTGCCGCTGCGGAAGCCGCGTTCGTGGCCGCCACCGTGCATTTGGGCTTCGAGGCGGACGCGGGGTTTGCGGCGGACGTACAGCGCGCCGATGCCCTTGGGGCCGTACACTTTGTGGCCGGACATGGACAACAGGTCGATTTTGGCGGCTTCAACGTCCACAGGCACTTTGCCGCAGGCTTGGGCGGCATCGACGTGGAAGATGATTTTGCGTTCGCGGCAGATTTCGCCGATGGCGGGAATGTCTTGTACCACGCCGATTTCGTTGTTCACCCACATCACGGAAATCAGGATGGTGTCGTCGCGGATGGCGGCTTTGAGTTCTTCCAAATCGATTAAACCGTTTTCCTGCACGCCGAGGTAGGTGACTTCAAAGCCTTGGCGTTCGAGTTCGCGCATGGTGTCGAGTACGGCTTTGTGTTCGGTTTTGACGGTGATGAGGTGTTTGCCTTTGGTTTTGTAGAAGTTTGCCGCGCCTTTGATGGCGAGGTTGTCGGACTCGGTCGCGCCGCTGGTGAAGATGATTTCTTTGGGGTCGGCGTTAATCAGGGCGGCGATGTCGGCGCGGGCTTTTTCGACAGCTTCTTCTGCTTCCCAGCCGAATGCGTGGCTGTTGGAAGCGGGGTTGCCGAAGGTTTCGGTTAAGTAGGGAATCATTTTTTCGGCAACGCGTTTGTCAACAGGAGTGGTGGCGGCGTAGTCGAGATAAACGGGGGTTTTGACGGTCATGGTTTGCTCTTTCGTTTGGTCATCTGCCTGCGGTCTTTGCCGCAAGTCGGTTTAATGAATGTGTGTAAAGGTAACGACATGACTGCTGTCGCTGCAGTTTTTTTGTTCAATGATGCTTTGCAGCGTAACGCCGCTGAGGTAATCATTGATGGTTTTGTTTAAGTTTTCCCAAAGGTCGTGGGTCAGACAGGGGGCGCCGTGGTTGCAGTTTGCTTTGCTGCCGCACTGCGTGGCATCCAGTCGGTCTTCGGCTGCGGAGATGATTTGTGCGATATTGATTTGCTCGGCGGGAGCGGCAAGGATGTAGCCTCCGCCGGGGCCGCGTAGGCTTTCAACCAATCCGGCACGGCGCAGCTTGCTAAATAATTGTTCGAGGTAGGAAAGCGATATGCTTTGTCGTTCGCTGATGGCACTGAGTTTGACAGCGCCGGTTTGCGCGTTCATCGCCAAATCTATCATGGCGGTTACTGCAAATCGCCCTTTGGTAGTCAGTCTCATGGTGTGGTTGCCTGTGTGGGACGTTTTTATTAGTGGGGAGAATTGTCTAATATCTGAGTGTTTCAGTCAAGTATGTGGTGGCTCGGTTTGATTGTTTGTTTAAATGGTGGCATTGGCTGATTCTTAAATCGGAAAATATTTTCTTTATTTTTCTGTGATTTGGATTTAAGGCTGTCTGAAAAAAGGCTATCAACCCTACAAATATCAGGGTTAAAATGTTTTGATTTAATATTGATACTGATATAGATTATCAAAATTATTCTTAAAATTTAGTTGTTTTGATGGCGTAAAATGAATGAGGTGTTTGAAATGTTCAGACGGCTTTGATCGTCCATCTTTACCTTAACAGAGGCAATCAACAATGAAATCTGATTTAAGCAAAATAACCTGTATCGAAGACTTGCGCCTTGTTGCCAAACGTAAAATGCCGCGTATGTTTTATGACTATATTGACTCAGGCTCTTGGACGGAAACCACTTATCGTGAAAATACTTCGGATTTTAAAGACATCCGTTTCCGCCAAAAGGTATTGGTTAATATGGAGGGACGCAGCCTTGAGACCAAAATGATTGGGCAGGATGTGAAAATGCCGGTAGCGATTGCGCCGACCGGTTTCACGGGTATGGCGCACGCCGACGGCGAAATCTTGGCGGCGCGGGCGGCGGAAAAATTTGGTATTCCGTTTACGCTGTCGACCATGTCCATTTGTTCGATTGAAGATGTGGCTGAAAACACCAGCTCGCCGTTTTGGTTTCAGCTTTATGTGATGCGCGACCGCGAGTTTATGGAAAACCTGATTAAGCGTGCGAAGGATGCCAATTGTTCGGCTTTGGTATTGACTGCCGATTTGCAGGTTTTGGGTCAGCGCCACAAAGACATCAAAAACGGTCTGTCCGCTCCGCCGAAACCGACCATCGCCAATTTAATCAATCTGGCAACCAAGCCCGAATGGTGCATGAAAATGCTGAATACGGAACGCCGTACCTTCCGCAATATCGTCGGTCATGCGAAAAATGTGGGCGATTTGTCTTCGTTGTCTTCATGGACTTCCGAACAATTCGACCCACGCCTGAGCTGGGACGATGTGGCGCGCATTAAAGATTTATGGGGTGGCAAGCTGATTATCAAAGGCATTATGGAACCTGAAGACGCGGAAAAAGCAGCAAAAAGTGGAGCGGACGCATTGGTTGTTTCCAATCATGGCGGCCGTCAGCTTGACGATACCGTGTCTGCCATTAAGGCTTTGCCTGATGTGGTCAGCGCGGTGGGCAGCGACATCGAGGTTTGGATGGACAGCGGTATCCGCAGCGGTCAGGATATTTTGAAGGCTTGGGCTTTGGGTGCGAAAGGTACGATGATAGGCCGGGCGTTCCTGTATGGTTTGGGTGCGTATGGTGAAGAAGGCGTAACCCGTGCGCTGGAAATCCTGTATAAAGAAATGGATATTTCCATGGCGTTTACCGGTCACCGCAATATTCAAGATGTGGATTCCAGCATTTTGCGTTCTACACATTGGGCTCAAGATGAATTTTAATTTCTGAACATAAGAAAAGGCCGTCTGAAAATTTGTTTTCAGACGGCCTTTTTATAGACGGCTATTTCTCGTTTTTGCGATACCATTCGATGAAGGCATCGGGTTTGACAAAGCCTAACAAGGCTTCGCTATGACTGCCGTCGGCGCGGACAACAAACACGCCCGGAGGGCCGAAGAGGCCGTATTCTTTCAGTAGGGCCTGATGATCGGGAGTGTTGGCAGTTACGTCGATTTGGAAGAAGCGTTGCATATCGACTGCTTCGTGTACCTGCGGTTGGTTGAGCGTGTAGGCGGCCATTTCTTTGCAGGATACGCACCAGTCGGCGTAGAAATCAATCAGCACGGGTTTGCTTGGGTCGGCTTTCAAAGCGGCATCCATAGCGGTTTTGAGTTCGCCGACATCGGTAAACATCTTGCCGTGGTCGGTTTCTTGTCCGGCTTCGGATGGTGGAACCAGTGTTAAGAAGTGGTGTAGGGTGGTGGTTTGTTTATTAAAGCTTTGCCAGCCAAACCATGAGCCGCCAATTAGCAGTAAAAAGCCCAATACGGCGGCAACTGTTTTCAGACGGCCTTTTTGTTTGCCAGATTTTGCCAAAAGCATAAGGGCGGGAACAATCATCAGCAAGGTGTAGAGGCCGACTACTGCGAAGTAAGGCAGATGCGGTGTGGCAAGGTATACGGCAACGGCCAGTAAGATAAAGCCGAATGCGTATTTGATGCCGTTCATCCAGTCGCCTGCTTTGGGCAGGATATGACCGCCGAATGTGCCGATGATGATTAGCGGTACGCCTGTGCCGAGTGCTAATGTATAGAGCGCAAGGCCACCCAATACGGCATCGCCGGTCTGGCCGATATAGCCCAGAGCAAATGCCAGTGGAGGCGCAACGCAAGGGCCGACAATCAGGGCGGACAAAATACCCATGATGAAAACGGAAATGATTTTGCCGCCGGAGAGTTTGTTGCTTTGGTTTTGGAAATAGGATTGGACGGAGTTGGGCAGTTGGATATTGAAGAGGCCGAACATAGACAGGGCCAGTACCACCATCAATGCGGCAGCGGCAAGCACAACCCAAGGCTGTTGCAGCCATACGGTCAAGAGCGCGCCTGTCAAACCGGCAATCACGCCAACCAAGGTATAGGTCAATGCCAAACCTTGTACATACACCATCGACAAGGTGAACGCGCGGCCTTTTCCGGCTTTTTTATCGCCTACGACAATGCTGGAAACAATCGGCAGGAGCGGATACATACAGGCGGTAAAGCTTAAGCCCAAACCTGCGACAAAAAACGCCAATAGGTTGGCGTTTAAAGTATCCCAAGAGAGCTTGAAGCGGCTGCTGTCGGGATTGTTTGTACTGGGTTGGGCGGGCATTTGGCCGTCTGAAGAGGCGGATGGTTGCAAAAAGCGGTCTTTGGCAGAAACCGGCTCGTCGCTTTGAGGCTGGTAAACCCCGTTGCCTTTTACGTCAAATTCGGTGTCCACAGGCGGATAACACACACCCACTTCGGCACAGCCTTGATAAGTCAGCGTCAGTTTGTATTGCGGCGCGGCTTGTTTGTAAGGCAGGTCAACCTGTGCGGTATGGTGGTAAACCGTTTGTTTGCCGAAGAATTCGTCTTCTTTTTCTTCGCCTTTGCTGAATTTGGGTTCGGCCAAGACTTTGTCAGGATTGGTCGCTGCAACGATTTTGGACTGGTACATATAGTAGCCGTCAGCGATCTTGAACTGCACGCTGATGCCTTGATCGGTTACATTGACTTGAGGCACAAAGGCTTGCTCTGGAGGCAGCAAATCATTGGCATCTACTGCAAATGCGAAGCTGCTCAAGCCTAAAAATGCAATGAGGAAATAAAGGAATTTTTTCATAGTATCTACGGAGATGCCGTTGAGGAACCGTCATTATAAATGATGGAAAAACAATCGGCTTAATTTATGTCAAATATTGCGAGAGAAATCTAATACTTTTGAATTATATCGAAATAGGGTTGCCCATATATGACCGATAGTCTCATGTTATCGTTCAATCTATGCCAAAGGCCGTCTGAAATTTTCAGACGGCCTTTGTTTCTATTCGGCTCGGCTTTTAAGGATAAGCGATATAAGCGTAAGCGGAATGGTTGTGTATCGATTCGAAGTTTTCGCTTTCGACGACGAAAGATTCAATGCGTTTGTCGGCAATCAGCGCAGTGGCCACATCGCGAACCATGTCTTCGACAAACTTCGGATTTTCGTACGCCTTTTCCGTTACATATTTCTCGTCAGGACGTTTGAGCAAACCGTAGAGCTGGCAGCTTGCTTGTGCTTCGACGTAATCAATGATTTCTTCGATGCCTACTTCCGCGTTTGCAATCAGGTTGACCGTTACATGCGAACGTTGGTTGTGCGCGCCGTATTGGGAAATTTCTTTGGAACACGGACACAATGAAGTAACCGGAACCATTACTTTCAGACTGTGGCTGTATATACCGTTTTTGATTTCGCCGGTCAGGGTAACATCATAGTCGAGCAACGATTGGATGCCGGAGACAG
The DNA here is from genome assembly GCF_051963715.1 of Neisseria sp. P0001.S005. Taxonomy (NCBI): domain Bacteria; kingdom Pseudomonadati; phylum Pseudomonadota; class Betaproteobacteria; order Neisseriales; family Neisseriaceae; genus Neisseria; species Neisseria sp. P0001.S005. The sequence continues at coordinate 8,047 of NZ_JBQCTZ010000150.1, forward strand.
GCGCACTTTTCTTGCGGAAAAACGGGAAGGAAACGCTGATTTTGCCGGAATGCGAATCCAACAGGGCAACCATATCGGCGGTCAGCTTGTGCAGCGTATCGAAATCCAAAGCATCGGTTTGTTTTTCCATCAGAGCGACAAAGCGCGACATATGCGTGCCTTTTTGGTCGGCAGGCAGGAAAACCGTCATGGTCAGGCGGGCGACGGTGGA